>JACMKL010000062.1 GCA_014380105.1 Candidatus Melainabacteria bacterium | reverse complement strand
GCAACTGAATCAAAATGCTGGATAGATTGTCGAGCAAATTTCTCTCCCAGCGTATAGTGCTCAGCACTGTTGGCAGCAAGTGCGAGCTTAGATAAGCCAAGCGCTGCGCGCGCATCGCCAACCGGCATTTGCTGAGCATCTTTAGCAAGCTGATTAAAACTAATTCCAAGTCTTTCGAGCGATGTTTCACGCAAATTTGGATCAGACTTATTCTCTGGATTTGTGTTGAGGGGGGTTAGCGGATCTCCGTACTTCAATTCTTCACGGTCAGAAAAAGGTTCTAGCTCTTGAAGGCGAGCTAGTGCCTTCTGAAGGCGTTTAGAGTAGGCATTCAACTGTTGCTCATAATCTTTGGGCACAGTATTGTCGATGATGGAATATATGATTTGTTTGGTATCAGACTGATCTTCGAGTCTTCGAATCACACTATCGAAAAAGACTTTTAATTGCTTAGTGCTCTCAGCAAAAATTTGTGCCGAATTTTGTGAAAACTGTCCATGCATGGGAAGTTCAAGCTGGAGACTAATTAGCAACTCACGAATCAAAAGAGCCGTTTGATCTGGATGACCTGCTTTCAATTGAAACACAGCTAAATCGCCTTTAGCATTTCTGGATGCACGGTCTGATTTGAGGAAACTGCTATCTCTAACATTCATCAAAGAAGTCGCCTGAGTAATTGCTGTTTCGATTTTCCCAGCTTTGAAATTTATTTCTGCTTCGTCGAGTTGCACTTGCAATTCGTCAGGACTTGTACCCTTCCCCGGAATGTTCGCGGCTAATGCGCTGCCTGAGCAAATGACAGATAGCAAACAAGCCACAGCGAACAAATTGCGCATGTGATTATTTTCCGCCTTTGCTTGGCGTCGCAGTGCTTGCGCGCGCGGCTCTCATGCTCTTCGCCATTTCACTGAGCGTTGAACGCATACTTGGAGTATCGTCCAAACGCAAACACTCATCTGCAATTTTCTGCGCTTCCGGCTCTTTATTGGCACCAATATAGGCACCATAAACCAGCATTATCATGCTCGGAAATGGATCAAAATCTTTTGAAACTTCTGTGTCTGGTCCTGGTTTTTTGAGCTTTTCAGATTGCTTGTAATATTCGCCGATCTTTGCAAGTGGATTTGGATATAAGTAACTTGCAGCGTCTGCCCATCGGCAATTTTGAAATAAAGTCTGTTCAAGGAGTGCACCATTTTTGGTGATGGCGGCGTGCTGTTTGGGATCTGCTTTTGCTTTGTCAAACCACGCCAATGTGCGCGCGTTGTCGTTGAGAATTCCATTCATGATAATCCAGTCAGACCGATTATCTGCTTTGTCCGCAGCATCTCTTAATTCGCTCCATTTAGTCTTCGCAGCTGGATATGCTGCACAAAGTTGTTTCACTTCGACAGGCAACATTTTCATTCGAATATCGCCGAATGTCGTGTCATCTTTATCCAAATTGTTCCAGAGCCAAATATACTGCTCATGCGCTTCAGCGTGTTTTTGAGTCATCATCAGTTGACGCGCTCCTGATATGCGTTCCCACACCGAGCCATCGTCAACAATCTTTTTCGTATTCTCAGTCTCGTCCGTGGATTTTCCGCCTTTGGCACCTTTGAGCCATCTCAAAAGCTCAGATGAACTCATATAACCAACCTGTCTGCCAAATTCACTGACGTTTCCTTCAGACGAAAACACAACAATCGTCGGCATCGCACTTACTTTCAATGAAGAAGTCGTCCTCTGGTCTTCATCCACATCAACTTGAATAGCGATAGCATTCTCTTTGACCCACGCCTGCACCCCTTCGTCGATCCATGTGGAGGCTTCCATTTTCTTACATGGCGGGCACCACGATGCAGTGAAATCGATCAGCAATAATTTGTGATCTTGTTGTGCTTTCTGTTTCGCCTGGGCAAAAGTAAGGTCCGAGAAAAGGTCCGCGCGCGAAAACGCTGCGGTCGCACATGACAGCGTAAGAATGCTTGACAGCGCTAGTCTATGCCACAATTTGTTCGTCATCTGGACCTGTGCCTCTTTTCACCTGAACGGGGGTACTATAACACCAAGAAATTGCCCCCGCATATAAATGACTGCAAGCTGCATGAATTTAGGCGAACGAGCTAGAATGTTCGAATGTCTCGCCTTCACCCAGATTTTTCTGTAACGATCATCGGCGGCGGTCCGGCCGGATTAATGGCTGCAGAAGTGATTGCTAATGCGGGCGTTCGTGTTGATGTTTACGACGCTATGCCGACACTTGGGCGTAAGTTTTTACGCGCTGGATTGGGCGGTTTGAACATCACTCATTCTGAATCTTTTAAAGAATTCTGCACTCGTTACGGCGACAAACAGACAAAGCTTCAACTATATCTCGAAGCTTTTCCTCCGGATGCCCTGCGCTCTTGGGTCCACGAACTGGGAATTAAAACTTTTGTTGGAACATCAGGAAGAGTTTTTCCCAACGAAATGAAAGCTGCTCCGCTCCTGCGAATTTGGTTGCAACGACTGCGCAATTCTGGAGTGCGCTTTCACATGAATCACCGTTGGCTTGGCTTCAATGATGACGCCATGCTGAGACTGGCAAATCCCACCGAAGAAGTTCTGGTAAAAGCAGAGAATGCGATTCTTGCCCTTGGTGGTGCCAGTTGGCCGCAGCTTGGCTCTACCGGAACCTGGTCGCCTTGGCTTGAAGAGCGTGGTGTAAAAATGGCTACCTGGCAAAGTGCGAATTGTGGCTTTGATGTGTCATGGTCTGAGCATATACGCGAGAAATTTTCGCATTCACCGCTCAAATCTGTATCGCTCACATTTACCGATCTAAATGGCGAGACAACCTCCAGGCAAGGTGAATTGCTTGTCACCGAATACGGTGTGGAAGGTAGTTTGATATACGCATTTTCCAGACAAATGCGCGAGTATATGACTGCGCACGGCAAAGCTACTTTTACTCTTGATTTATTACCAGCTCAGAGCTTTGAGCAAATCTTGAAAATATTAAAGCGTCCGCGCGGCTCTCGCACAATGTCACGACATCTACAGAATTGCCTCGGCGATGACACTTTGAAAAGAGCTTTGCTTTACGAAGTGCTTAGCCGTGAGCAGATGGAAAATCCTCTCACGCTGGCAAAATATATTAAGGCATTGCCAATCACCTTGCTCTCCACACGTCCGATAGCAGAAGCAATCAGCACCGCAGGTGGTGTCAGCTTTGATTCTGTTGATGCGAATCTGATGCTAAAGAATATTCCTGGATTGTTTGTTGCTGGTGAAATGCTCGACTGGGAAGCACCAACCGGCGGCTATTTGCTCACAGCCTGTTTCGCAACTGGGCGCCAGGCTGGGTTGGGAGTTCTTAATTGGCTACAGAATGACTCTAAGTGAGTTGTTTTTCTTTCTCGGCTTCACGTGCTTCAGAAATTTGATTGAGCGCTTTATTCAATTCAGGCTCACCTGAAATCAAATCTCGAGCTGGATCAACAGTATTCGGTTTGAGTGGATGAAGTGTGGTAGTACCCAAAGCAATTTTGGGTAATCTGACATTGCGGGCGATACCAAACTTTTCGAGCAATGAAAGCACAGAGTACGAGAAATCGAATTCCCATGGCTTCATGCCGTGTCTTGCCGACTGCGGAAACTCATGGTGATTGTTGTGCCAGCCTTCTCCGAAAGAAGCAAGAGCAACAAACCAGACATTCTGGCTCAGATCGGTTGTTTTGAAATTTTGATAGCCGAAACGCGGAATGTGGCAGATGGAATTAACCATCAGTGGTGCAATGAATGCGCCTACTGACCCCAACATGTTTCCGAGCAATGCCCATGGTCCAAATATCGCCAGCAAAACAAGACGGAAAACAACGTTGATAGCCAGGCAAAGATAACCGTCGCGACCGTTGCCGCCAGCGTGCAGCCAGTTGTAGAAAGGATCACGATAAAGGTCCGGAACGATTTGTCTGTACTGCTCTTCCGTGATATTTACGACAGGTTTTGTCATCCAACCGAGAATTGAGT
>JACMKL010000539.1 GCA_014380105.1 Candidatus Melainabacteria bacterium | reverse complement strand
TTGCCTATCTTTTGCTGACGCGTCCCAACGGTGCAGACGGTGGATACCGCTGGTGGTGGCAGCAAGCACTCAAATTGCATCCATTACTGGGCACAGTCGTGATGCTGTCAATTGCACTACCCTGGTACATTTTTGAAGGAATAGCTACCCACGGAAAATTCTTTGAAGAATTTTTTATCAGGCAAAATTTGGGACGGGCGATGGGCAATGTCAACCATCAGAATCCATTTTGGTTTTATATTCCGATTTTCTTGGGCGGATTTTTCCCCTGGTCTTTATTTGTAATCGCTGATCTGCCAAGGCTTTTCGCGCAGCTGAAGCAACGTTGGCCCAAAACTCAAAGAGCCAGTCTAGAAATGTTTTCAACCATATGGCTAGTTTTGATTCTTGTCATTTTTTCAGTTTTGAAAACTAAACTAGCCACCTACATTTTGCCGGTTGCTCCTGCTCTAGCTATTCTTTCCGGCAGTATGTTAGACCGTCTAATCCGTCAGCGAAAATCAAAAGTGGTGGCATGGACATTGCTTCCGATTGTGGCAATTGTATTTCCAGTGATTGGATTTTTTGCCCAAACAATTTGTACGAAAGCAGGACTTGACGAGAGTTCTTATAACGCTTACATGGTCTTTGGTGGCTTTCTATGGCTGTTTTTGCTCGTATCTATGTTTTTTGCGTTTAGAAAGAAACTCGACGATAGCGTGACGACTTTTGCTTGTGCCACGGCATTTGCTTGCGGAACACTGGTACCAATCAGTCTGATGGCTCACTACACCCACACTGATTTGCCGCTCAAAGAATTACTGATCCGCGCAGTCGCAGATAAAGCACAAGTCGCTCTCTACATGCGAGATTCCCCAGCTGTGACATTTTACTTGCGTCGTCCAGTTGTGGAGATCAATACGCTTTTGGATTACAAAAAATATGTTGAATCGGGCAAAAAACCTCATTATTTGCTCGTCACTACCGACGTGATGAAGCAAATGAAAGAGCCTCCACCGATGTGGAAATTATTGGAAAAGAAATCAAAATGGCACTTGTTTGCAATTGATCCACTCTAAGGCTTGCACATTTAATGCTTTGTCCGAGTTTTGCCATTTTCGGGATATATAGTTTACATGTTGCTAGGGATTTAAGACGAAAGGTTTTGTGGCACATAAGGTATAGACCGTTTAAAAACCTGAAGCCATTTGGCTAAGACGGAGCCCAATTTACTATGCCAGGCCCTGAAGGAAGTCCAGATACAGTCAAAGAAAAGGAGCCGGTGAAAACTCACCTGATACCTTTTAACGACATGTTGATTGCCTCCTCAATGACAGAGGCTGACCTCCAAGCTTTTCGCAAATCCGGCAGCACTGGCACTCCTGCGGAGCCGCGAAAACGCTCATATCTAGAAACCGCTGTACATCCGCTCGCGGAAGTATTTACCAGCACAGATAAAGGTGCTGACGAACTGGCGGGCTATATGCGCGGTTTCGTAAAAACTGTCCCAATTTTTATGTCCGGAAAAATTGCTTTACCAGCGATGGCAATCGCGTACATGTCTGATGAAGCAAAAATGGGTGACACGACTGAAAATCAGTTGATGGATGCGGGTCTCGGGCTGGGCAAAGGCGCTATCCTCAAGGCTGCGTTTACGTACTCTAGCGCACGAGCACTCACACCTGGAGTGACTGGCTTGCAGCTCGGTATGCTCAATCGCGCTTCCGAGGGTTTGCTCTCCAGAAATAATTACTACGACCATGCTAACAATTTCAATTTCGGCACCGGACTTAGACGCACAATGGAAGTCACGCTCAACCCCGGGGCATTAGCTATTGATGCCCTTACCTTCGGCGCCAACGATGTCCTGTATTCTAAATTGTTCAATTCTTCGCGTGGCATGGTCGCCTACAAACCAGCACTCACTCACACGATTTCAGCCGGAACAATGGGCTTCACGAGCGGCTTTGGTTATGAATTAGACCGACAGTTGCGCGAAGACGGGAAATTGGATTTCTCTTCGTTGGGCCGCAAAGCATTCCTGCAAGGGACATTTGATGCTGCCGGTGGACGTGTTGGTGCCTGGCAATCAACTCGCGGTACACGCCTTCAACCGGACAAACCGGGCGCGATGGAAGAGGCTCGCAGCACTCCTTACCAGCGTGGTGAAATTGGCGACGCACGGCAGATGGCTTTGCGTGACGGTACATTTATTCCAGACCGGCAGGTCAAAGGTCTGCATACCGAGACCTGGTTCGGTAGAGTCAAAACTCCTGAAGGTGAAATGGTGCCGGCTGTTTTTCGACCTAACGACGGCACTGAGGGATTTGCCTCGCGCATGCAATCAGAAATTGCATCGTATGGCATGAACAGTTTGGGCTTTAGAACCAACACACCGGCTACCGTTGCTCGTGCTGCAGAAATTAATGGAAAGCCTTATCAGGGTTATGTCCAGGAAATGAATGGTCCAAGCCTGATGGATTATGTGCGCACCGAGACTGGTACCACGAAAGGTGAAGTGCCAAAGGCAACCGCGATGGAAATGTTCCACGGCGACCCCGCTCTCAAATCCAGCTATGCCTCATCGACTTTGTACCGGACAGTTATTGGCGAATGGGACAATCACTTCGCTAACCAAACTGTCAGGAAGACAGATGCTGCACCGGAAGTTGGAAACATCGACCTCGGCTATTCTTTCCGGGTGCCGAAGTCGACTCTCGAGTTTAAGCCTTTGCCGCAAGCTCATGCCGCGCCGGAAGCTGCCAGTGCCGCATTCTATAAAGAGTTTGCCGGTAAGCCACTACCGGAAAGTCTTCACAAGGAAGTTAGCGATCTTAATTCGCGTTACGCCACTGCGGAAGGCAAACAGCGCCTACAAGACCTCGGCTTGACTCCTATGCAGGTCGAAGGTGTTCTTGGTCGTACCGCATGGTACGCCAACAATGCGTTTTTCCCGAGGCAACAGGAGACCTTCCTGTACGTACCATTAGCCAAGGCCAATCGTTTCGCAAAAGCAATTCTCAATCGTGGCGCTCACAAGTCTGTCGTAGACTAATGATTTTTTGATTTTACTTTCTGCTTGGAGTGGCGAAGAAAGCCGTGAGACGGTGTGAGCCAAACGCGTTGCTAACGAAAAATAGCAGCGTTATAACAGCGGATGCGAGTACCAGGAAGATTATTGGGATGTCTGCATACATAAGATGCATTCCGACGGAAATTCCGAACGCGCATGTTCCTATAAAGATTGAATTTAGCGACTTCACTTTGGCGTTCTCATTGGCGGGGTTCAAAAGTCCAGTTGTGAACCCTAAAAATATTATCGAAAGCAAGATAACTAGCAGTCCCCATTGAGACGCTTTGTGCTGGGCAGACAGTGCTTGAAAATTTTGGCCATCACTGAAATTGCGTCTGCCATCGGCAACACGTGCCAGTAGCGCGTATGTGTAAGATTTTTGAGCACTATCAATATACGAACAGTTTAGTGATGCGTTGAGAGCGTGTTCTGCGCCGTCCAAATTGCCAACGGAGATGTAATTGCGCGCTGTGGACGTTAGTGTAGACCAGCTAGCAGAATGAGGCGACATGATGTTGCCGAAATTCATAGTGAAGAATGACAATGCACCGCTCAGAATGATGCCGAGCGCAAACAATTTGAGAAAGCGAGGCTCAAGCAATTCTTTCAGCGAAATGAGGTCATCCCGGCCAGGGACGCAAAAGGCTACCAGGGCTCCCATCTCTTCCAATGGCTTGCCGATATGATCGCTGGTTTCTGCAGCTGGGCGTGAAACAAGGCGCTGTTGTTCTGTCGCCCGTTCAAGAATTTCGGGAGTGAGCCAATCTTTAGTTCGTCGATTCTCTCGCATTCTGCCTATATGCCCAAATCGTTGAAATTCGTAGACGGAATTTTGGGGATGCCGCCAATTGAATATAAAAAATAGATGAAGGAATACTGCCAAAACATGGAACTACTGGTGCGTAACTCCGTCGCTACCGACATCAAAACAAAATAGCAGCAACCTCCACCGAGGTACGTGTGCTGCGTAATTTCGTGCATCTGCACAATCAGGGGGCAAAAGTGATGGTATCTAAAGGATTTGAAAACAAAAATCGCCAAACCAAAAATTCGCGCAAGGTCGCAACAGTTGGAGCTTTAGCACTCCTGTTAGCCTCAAGTGCTCCGAGTTTTGCCCACACTCTTTGCGAAGCCCGCATGCCATGGATGAAGCAAGCCGACAGTATGACCCTTCAGTCAGAAGACGTACAAAAATTAGGCAATTACGAATTGGCTCTAGTTATCGATAAATCAGCATCAATGACATACAGACTGAATCAACGAAACGTTGTTGAAAAGCCAGATAACGTTGAAGGCTTTCCTTCAGTCATTAATCCAGCTGATAGCATTTCCCGCTGGGACTGGTGCAAAAATCAAGCTGCTAACTTGGCTAACCAAATCAAAAAAGTATTGCCAAATGGTATCAGCTTGAGCTTATTCTCTAATCGCTATATGGCCTACAACAACGTAGACGCCATGCGCATTGAGTACATTTTTAGTGAAACAGAACCGACCGGCGGCACGCACATTTCGCAAGTTCTTTCACATCATTTTGATGAATATTTCGCAAGCCGTGATGCGGGCAAAACAACTAAGCCACTTCTTCTGGCAGTTATCACTGATGGTTGCCCTGAAGATGGCGAAGAGACTCGTTTGGCTATCATTAACGCCACAAAGAAAATGCAACGTGCTGATGAAATTAAGGTCGCTATTCTTCAAGTCGGCAATGACCGTAGAGCGCCAAGATTATTAGGTGAACTGGATAACGATTTGGTTGCTCAGCATGCAAAATACGACATCGTAGAAATTCATCCTTTTACCGAAATGAAAGAAAATGGTCTCGCTAAGACTCTCGCTTCCGTCGTCGCTAATGACACTGTTGCGACCATCTCGTCGAATCACCTTTAATTCTTCGGGCGACTGGTAACGCTTTTTTGATAGAGCTGCTCTGGTATTGCGGTGATTTCTGAAAGTTTGTGATTAGGCTTCTGAGTGAAGAAGACAAAACTGGGAAAGGTTGCTCCGTACAAAGATTTCAGGTCAACCATTTTACAGTCCTGCGCCTGCGAGACTGTCCAGCGCCAGTATGAAAAATCGCGCCTTGGTGTCGATCGTTGCAC
>JACMKL010000538.1 GCA_014380105.1 Candidatus Melainabacteria bacterium | reverse complement strand
TGCCTTCTGATTCAACTTCAGTTTCAACCTTCGGTGATGTACGAATTACACGAATGGATTGGGTCTGATCTTCTCTTGATTCAAGCAGCACCTTTAAAAACGCGGTGCCATTTTTACCTAGAAGAATTATGCTCCCATTGCGCAGAGAAAACGGTATACCTGGTCTTAACCACTCCCCATCAACGGCTGTTCCGTTAGTGCTCTTCTGATCTTTGGCGACTACACCTTCAGGATGAGCCATTAGTTCGAGATGCTTATTCGAGACATTAATATCAGGGACAAGAATTTGATTAGGTGATTTGCGATCAGGCGATCGACCGATCAAAATCGTTTCACCCTTCTTCAAATCAAAACTTACTTCGGCATTCTGCTCGGTCAATTCAACCAATTGCTCTGTCACCAACTTAACCTCTCATCTCAATCAAATTGCCCGATTCATAGCGTTTCAGCCCAGCATAAAAAACAAGTACTCCGGCAAACAAAATTGCGAATGCACCGCCAAATGAATAGAGTGTATCGCTCAATGACATGTTTCTGAGGGCGCTAACCGGAAGATGGCTAACAAACATCGCAGGCACAAGGGTGAAAAGTAATACTTTGACGAAACCCTGGAAAATTGGCGATGGATAGGTGCTGAATGTAATCATGGCAAAACGCAGTTGCGTCGCAACAGATTCGGCACTGCCGATGTAGAAAGCGAGGCTACCTGTCAAAACACTAAACCCAACAAATAGAATAGAAACAGAGCAGAGTAGGGTGAGAAATAAAAGTAAGTGTGGCAAATCGGGTTTTACAAAGATGACATAGACGAAAATGCCAAAGAGCGCATCACCCCAGGAAGTGGCATTGCTTTTGCCGAGCAACAAATGCGGCAGAACAGCGCGAGGATAAAGCAACCAGGTGTCGAGTTCGCCGCGCACAATTATTCCGGGCAATGCAAGGGCATTTCCCATGATCATATGCGCAAAGCCAAAGCCGGAAGCTGCAATAGCCCAGAGCGTTATTACGTCGTTGACACCCCATCCTTTAACGACCGGAAAGCGCGTGAAAAATAAAGACCAGAAAGCAATCCAAACAAAATCATTGATAAACATTGCCACCATCTGTGAGATGAAGGCACCACGATACGCAATCAAAGATTTGAAGTTAATCTGCATGTAGGCGACGGCAAGTTTGAGGTATGAGATGAGTGTATTCATTTTCAACCTCCATGCGAGAACACGCGCTTGAGCGCTGTTCCATAAATGAGTTTGATGACCAAAGAAAATCCGATGATGGCAGCAATTTGTTGAATCAGAATTGAACAAAACAAAGTCTGATCGCCGGTCACGAAAATACGTGCGGGTCCATAGACAATTGCAGAGAATGGCAAAATGCGCAATATCTGCTGCCAACTATCAGGAAAGAGTTCGAGCGGAATGAGCATGCCGCCCAAAATCATTGTCATTCTCGAATAGATAAGCATCAGCCCGCTTGTGTCTTCAAGCCAAAACGCCGCTAACCCAATCAAAAAATAAATCAGAAAATCGATCGTAAAAGCGAGCGGAATGACGAGTGCAAACATCATCAAAGATTGCAGGGAAATAGCGATTGGACCAACAAATATAAGTGCGATGATCGAACCGACAGAAAGATTGATAAAGAAAGAAAGTGCGCGCTCACCTGAAGTTGAGGCGAGCAAATTGAGTGGATAAGAAATCGGTCTGATCAATTGCAGCGCCAGCGAGCCGGTGCGAACGTCCTGGTCGACGGTGCCTGCAATCGCCGGCAACGAGAGGATGATGGATTCGGTCACAACCAGATACCAGAGCATCTGGGGAAGAGTTAGACCGCCGAGAGATGTTTGATTGGTCTCTCCGTAAGTTACTTGCCAGAGCGATAGGAAAATATAGAGGACGACGAAAAGGAAGATTGTTTTGCTGCCAACCTCACCCAGGTAGGCGAGCTTGGAACGTATGGCAGTCAAGGCAATGAAGATATATTTGTCCACGCCTAAATCCTAACCCTGTGCGACTCTAAATGAAAGAATTGTGAATAAAGGAGGGTTGTCAAGTGGCGCTGATATGATCGTCAAGTCAGCCCAAAAGTCCTCCCCCAAAAAAATGAATACCATCGTTTCTACAGAGGGCGAAACTCTCTCAATTTCGTCCGTGTCCAAACTATATACCCGCCGTGCTCTTGCGACTGCTATCGATTGCACAGCAGTCCTTTTGGTGATTGTAGGCTTGTACGTAGTCGCCTACTTCCAGTTTAAGGAGGATTTTTTCATGCTGCCGATAGTTTCATGGGTGCCGCTTGCAGTTTACCCTCTGTTGAGCGCGTACTTTGAAAGCTCAGATAGGCGTGCTACGCCAGGAAAACGAGCACTAGGACTGGTTGTGTGTGATGAGAATGGGCAAAAACTCAGTTTTGCTAGATCGCTCGGGAGAAATTTCTCGAAAAGCATTTCACTGATTGCCTTCAGCGTACCAATCACTTTCATTCTGTTCAGCAGTCGCTTTCAGTCTTTGCACGACAAACTATGCAAAACTTACGTGACCGCCAGAGACTTTGAAGGTTCGCCAAAACGTATTAACATGCTTCCGCAAACGGAAGTGGTATCACAAGCTAATCCGGTCGGCAATCGCGTGATTTGCACTGAAGTTGGTGGCAATCTGGAATGCGCGCCAATAAATTTACGCATGGCTGCAGCATTTCTTGATGCAGTTGCTTTTTACTCAGTCCAGCTGGCATGTTCATGTTTTCTGATGTCAGTCATCTTAGACGTGTTTGGAACTTTCATTGTCTCTCAAGGTACGTATGGTTCACTTGCAGGCGGAAGCGCTGCTGCATTAGTAGCCGTTCTTATTTCGACAATGCTCACTGTTGGTGTTATGACACTATTGGAAGCAAGCCAATTACAAGCTACGCCAGGAAAAATTATTTGCGGTCTGAAAACAACAAATCTACAAGGAGATAAAATTTCTTTGAAAGATTCTCTTTTCAAGCAGTTCATGCAGGGTTTAGTCTACCTTTGCATGTTTCCTACCGTTGGGACACCGGGACTTCTAATCATCGCGATTTTGAAGAAGTACAATCTGCCAGCTGAAGGAATACCCTTAATCTGTGGGCTGGCGTTTTATATTGCTTATGGGTCGCTGCTTTGTGCCACTCTCATCAAAAGCAATCAATCTGTCGTGGATAAACTTAGCAACCGTTTTGTGGTCATCGACAATCCTCGCAAAGGTCCAATCCAAATAACATGAACAAGAAAAGAGTTCTCGCATTAATTGCCGTACTCGGAACCGCTGCGGCCGCGCAAGCCTACGTAAGAATTTTCAATAATGACAATCGCTCGGTTGCCTTATTTGCGGCGTCAAGCGACAACAATACAGGAGCGAGCTACCAACGTGAGCTAGTGCCTGATGACACAAAATTCGGATTTATAAATA
>JACMKL010000537.1 GCA_014380105.1 Candidatus Melainabacteria bacterium | reverse complement strand
GCGAGGTGACAGAGTCAACGCCTGTTCTGCCAGCGCCACTAAAAATTCAACCCAAAAGCACTTCCACTGTCGGACCAACTGTTTCGCCTGTATGTCTGGTCCTGAAAAAAGACCCGCCTGCTACTCCGCTTAATTTTTGGAGCAAGCCACTCCATTTGGCGACCAACAAACTCTATTTACTCAAGCGTTCTCTCCTGATTTAAAAACTCCTGATTTAAAAACGTCTGAATTTTTTTAGCGCTTCTTGCTGAAGTGCTGTATTTAGTTTTTTTCAAGGAGTTTCAATCATGAAATTTAAAATCGCTTTGTTCGCATCTTCTCTAGCAATAGCTGCTTTGGGCTTAGTGCCTGTAAACAGCCAGGCTTCGACCCTCGATAAAGCGGCTTCATGCTGCGAAGTGCAAGCAGCGTGTTGTGCTTCAGGATCAGCTTGTTGTGATGCAGGAATTAAGAAAACAGAGAAGCAAGTAAACATGAGCGCTTCTGATTGTTGCGCTCCGGACGCATCATGTTGCGTTTCGGGCACTGCCTGCTGCGGTTAAGTAGCACCATCATGTTTGAAGCGGCTGAGGTTCTACCTTGGCCGCTTCATCGTGAAATAAAATCGCCAGGCGGCGGGCAACGATTGGCTTCATCTCAGCGAAAACAAATCTAGGTTTATATGAAATTATCAGTAAAACATTCTATCCCTGTAATTTTTGCAATTGCAATTGTGACTACTACTGGCGTTGTGGAGGCGCAAGTTTTACAACCTAAACCAGAGCTGCGAGAAGCTATATCGCTGTCGTCGCCTTTCTCCTCTATGTCATTGCCTCAAATCGAAAAGCTAGCGATTCAAACAAATCCGACGCTGGCACAAGCTGAATCAATGGTCCGGGGAGCTGAAGGGCGACGAAAACAAGCAGGGCTTCTACCCAATCCGGTTGTTGGCGGTGAAGTAGAGAATTTTGCGTTTCGCGCACTTAACCAAAAGCCGACATATTTAGGCTTTGTCGTTCAAACCATTCCACTTGGCGGCAAATTACGGAAGATGCGCAACGTGTACAGCGCAGAAGTGACGCAAGCTGGAATTGAGTCAGAAAGTCAGAAACAACGTGTTTTAAATACAATTCGCGCTTTGTTTTATCGAGTACTAGGCGCACAGGAAATGCTTGATTTACAGATCGAGTTAGCTACTTTGGCACGGGATGCAACTGCTACCACTTCCGAATTATTCAATGTGGGACAGGCCGATAAGCCTGATTACCTAGAATCGAGTATTGAGAAAGAATTAGTCGAACACGAAGTGGTTGCGGCAAGAAACTCCTACCTCCAAACGTGGCGAACTTTGGCGGTACTCCTCGGTACTCCTGAGATGACACCCGTCAGGCTGTCAGGCAATCTTGAAGATAGACTTGGACCGGTTGACGAAGCACAATTATTTAAGCGGCTTATTGATCAAGGCCCACAAATGAAGGCTGCACAGGCGCAGATTCAACGCGCGCGCGCGGTAGTAACACGAGCTAAAGCTGAGCCGATGCCAGATCTATTTGTTCGCGGCGCTATGGGCTATAGCACTGAATTTCTAGATACGGGTGATGCTGGAAGGCCACCACGCACAGGCGTTTTGGCTAATGCTCAAGTTGGAATAACTCTGCCTATTTTTAATCGTAATCCCGGCGGTATCGCTTCTGCACAGTCGGAGCTTTTAATTGCCCAGCGCGAAATAGACCGACTGAAAATGCAACTGCGCATTCAACTTGCAAGTGCAATGCGAGACTACAACACTGCCCTTGATGCTGTCACTCGATATCGCACTATTATTTTGCCGCGTGCAGACGAAGCTTATCAATTGCAAAAAATGAAGTTTGCGCAAATGGCTGCCGCTTATCCTCAAGTACTCATTGCCAAGCGCACTTCTTATCAGGTCCGCCAGAAATATATCTCTTCGCTAGTTCGTTTACAGCAAGGCTCGACTCAGTTAGACGGTTATTTGCTTGGGGGCGGACTAGATGTTCCGCGCTCGCAATTCGAACACGGTGAGCTGACCGGATTACAAGGAATGATGGGCTCGGAAGAGGGCGACATCAGCTCATTGGACGAAAATCACAATGTTGATCACTACTAACTTGGGACTTAAGAGAATGAGTATTCACGGAGCACCTATGAAAGCCTTTAGTTTTTTAGCCTGTTTTGTTGCAGGGTCAGTTTCTGTTTCCAGTGCACTGGCACAGGATCACAGCAGGATGAACATGCCAGGCATGGATCACAGTCAGATGCAAATGCCCGTGAATAAGAAAGAAAACAAAGAAATGCCTGCCATGGACCACAGCAAGATGGATCATTCTGTAATGATTCGTCGCAAAAAGCCGCAGACGAGAACCAGGATGGCCGTATCTCCGGTTAAGGCTAAGACACCACTGACACCACGGACAGTATCAGTAGTGACGCCAGACATAAAACATTTACCGTGGACAATGCAAAATGGTGTCAAGATTTTTAATCTTACGGCCGAAATAATCAAGCGAGAAATTTTACCGGCTTCTGGAATGGGACCTGCAAAGATTCTCACTCTTTGGGGATATAACGGTAGTGTTCCCGGTCCGATCATCGAAGTAAATGAAGGCGATCGTGTGCGAGTGGTTTTCCACAACAATCTGCCTGAGGATACAACTGTTCATTGGCATGGATTTGAAATTCCTATTCCTATGGACGGTATGCCCTTCATTAGCCAACCTCCAGTAAAGCCGGGTGAAACATTCACTTATGAATTTACGCTGCACCAAAACGGCACATACTTCTATCATTCACATGGTGCAATGCAGGAGATGATGGGGGCGATAGGTATGTTTGTCATTCATCCAAAGAAGCCACACCATCCGCCAGTGGATAAAGAATTTGGAATTATCTTGCAGGAATTCGCCGCTCTGCAAAACAACCCGGTACCAAATTCGATGGGAATGGAATTTAATTGGCTGACGATGAATGGAAAATCCGCACCGGCAACAACCCCGCTGATAGTGCGGCTTGGCGACCGCGTCAAAATTCGATTGGTCAACCTTGGAATGGACCACCACCCGATCCATCTTCACGGTCATCAGTTTTACGTCACTGGAACAGAAGGTGGGCGGATACCTCAATCAGCTTGGTTCCCCGGCAATACAGTGATTGTAGGAGTAGCGCAGGCGCGGGATATAGAATTTGACGCCAAATACCCTGGTGATTGGATGTTGCATTGTCATATGCCACACCACATGATGAATAACATGGTTTCAATGGTTGGCCCGATGGCTCATCCAGGTCATGGCATGCACACTGGTGGCGGACTGGAAGAGGGTATGGGGATCGTTACCCAAGGAAGCGCAACTAGCGAAGATATGGGTCCAACTATGGGAAGAGGCATGGGTAACACGGTTGATCGTGACCAAGCCACCCCTCATGGAATTGGACACACGACCGGCGACAACTCCGAGGCGGCCTCGGTTCTTGGAAAAGATCCAAACAGTAAAAAAGGTCCCGGCTATCCACAAGATCAACTGATGATGATGCCGATGGATGCAGCGGTAGCTAAACCGGAAAACAATTACCTAGCTCCCCAGTGGAGTTCCATGATGCAAGGAATGATGAACCTTGTGCGGGTGTTACCGCCCAAAGAATATGACCGACTGATGTCAGATATTAAGGCTGGTCGGATCGATCCTGCGCAAATGCGGGGGGGAACGGACCACAGCAAAATGCCCGGCATGGATCATAGCAAAATGCCTGGCATGGACCAAAATCAGATGCCCGAAATGGACCATTCGAAAATGGACCACGGCAAATGATTCCTCATATAGTCATGTCAGGTTGATGGCAATTTCGTCGCCTATTGTGTTCTTGAAGGCGAACAGTCGCCCTCAATTCCCCTTTTAATCGTTTCTATGCCCGCAGGTCTCAAAACCTGTGCAGAAGCTGCTAAGCACTTCTGCCGTGGCAGAATTGGAGTCAAAAATGACAAGTTCCGAAACAGCAGTGCAGGATATTCGTCAAACAGAGGCGCGCAGTGAAGAGAGTGCCTTGTCGCGTCAGGCAACTAGCCTGTTTGTTCAAAATGACGCGGAGGCTTTCCTGCAGCGAGTTCAAAACACGCTGGCAGGGCGAACATTGGAAGCGCAAGGTGTTTTGCCTTCACTCACCATCTCAGATGCCAGGACTCCACACGCAACTCCGGTCGCCCGACCGGGTGAAAATGGCGCTCAAGATCGAACAGTTTTTACTACTGCAGAGACTGATGCACCACCCACGCCAAGGCGCTGGACAATGGCTATAAATCTAGCTTCTAGTGGCGGCGTTGATGTTGATGGGCAACGACGACCAATCGGTGCAGACTCGAAAATTAACGAGATATTGGCGCTTGCGGAAAGAACGCGTGACACACCTGTCACTCTCTACGTTCAAGCAACATTGCCGCTTCCGACTGAGGCTGGTCCTGATGGAAGTATCTTGACCAATCAAAGGGATCAGCAAGTTGCCACCTACCGTATTGAAAATGGGCAAGTGACAATGCTGGAGCGTCAGCCAACTCAAGGCGCTCAACGCGATATTGAAAGATTATTAGAGCGCGCATCACAAAGAGCAGGTGACGGTAATCTTGGGCTGATTTTGCAGTCGCATGGTTTTGCAAGTGGAGGAATTGGTGGCGATAGCGGAGAAGTCAATCTTCCTCAGCTTGAAGCAGCAATTACTAATGGCTTAAGGCAGAGCGGTCGCACAGCTGTTGATGTCTTGAATTTTGATTCTTGCTCAATGGGTGATCTCAATGTTATGGAAGCGATGCAAGGTGAAGCCAGACATATCGTCGGCTCTGCCGAATTGGAAAGAGCTTTTGGACCTGATGTAGATGGACAAAACATGCGCGCGACTCTGGGTGCTTTGCTTGAAAATCCAAATTTGACACCTGCGCAGTATGCCACTCGCTCAATTGAACTTGCCAGAGCCGGCGCGAATGATGATGCAGGAAACATCAGAAACACTCAAGCCGGAACTGAGACACTGGCTCATTTCGACCAAAGTAGATATCCTCAGTTCGCGAGTTCTTTAGATACTTTAGGCGCAGTATTGACTGACATCGTCAGGGATCCGTCCAGACGTGAAGCAATGTTGGGAGTGATTGGTGGCTTGCGCGCTTTCGGTGATGAAAGTGCACGCAGCGGCAATTTTACGGCAGACCGCCGCGACCTTGGCACTTTCTTGAACGGCTTAGAGAGTCGTTTTGCTGATGGCAGTTTGGGAACGGCGACTCCTGAAATTACAGAGGCAATCAGAAGAACCCGCGAAGAGTTGCGCAATTTTGTGCGCGATTACCACGGCGAACCGTATCAAGGTTATAACCAAATGTCCGGATTATCGGTGTTTCTTCCCACTCGCGAGCTGTTGAATGTTGATGACCAAATTCGCGCAAACAGTCCTTCGCAAATGATGCTTGATTCATTAACCTCTGACGGTAAACAAACGCGCTTCAGTAGTCGCGAAAATCTTGCCGAGTCTATGACGTATTCCGCAATTGCGATCGGACAATTTGCAGATACTGCCCAAATGACTGCAGCAATCGCTCGAATCCGCAATGCAGGAGATGAAGCGGCATTCGGCCAAGCTATAACTGCGCTCAGAGAGCAGGTCGAAACTTTCCAGGCAGGCCCTGATTTCCAGCGATTGGTGGAAGCCGGCAGAGCCGAGAATCTGACTCGAAGAGATCGTGTCTACGATGAACAGTTACATCATGTGCCACCACAATGGCGTGGATTTTTGGATGCCTTCAGAGGAAGGTAAAATGCTTTCGCTTCAGCGACATTTTCCTTCTTAGTCAATTTCAGTTTTTGTATTTGAAGGTGGTTTCGGTATTTCGTTTGACTGTTTCTGCTCGACCGAGCAGGAGCGGCTCATTCACGTATTAACGCCCATTTTCGGCAATATCCACAACTGAAGCGCAAAATAGGTTGCGATTCCACCTATCAAAAGAAGCCAATCCAACCTTACACCTCGCCATTTGCTGACTAATTCCATACTGCTGACCTATGAAAATCTTGATATTCGCTAATCTCTATTGTGCACGATTTTTGCGCATGCCGCAAAGCATATTGGTTTCAACAAAAGATAACTGGAGCGAACAATGTCCGCTCCAGTTATTCCCCTTAGAAAAACTACTCGATTTTTAGCTTAGCTAGGACGTCCGCTCAAGACTGAATTTGGTCTAGCGCGATTCCAGTTGGTACCTGTATAGTCTGCGGCCTGTCTGTTTGCTTGTTGTTGCTGGGTGTAGTTGCCATCTTGCCCTATTCCGCGAAGTAGAATTTGCTCACGTCCGTTTTCTCCACGAGCAAACAGGTGGACATAATTGCGATTACTTCCTCTAGCAACAGCTTCAACCTGAATGCGGCATTCAACAGCGCGTCCGTTGCTATCCATGAGAGTAACGCGGGTGACGCCCTGTCTCGCCAATTCGGTGACTGCTGCCAGTCTTTCTTGTGGTGTTCCGCGACCAGATTGCAAAATGTCGATTTGGCGCTGAGCTTCAGGAGTCTGTGGAGCTGCTTCTGGAAGTCTTGATGCACCTGGGCGTGGTTGTTGACCTGGAGCAGTGGCTTCGAGTGGTGCAGGAGTTTCACCAGGTCGTGCTTCTGGTTGTTGACGGCGTCTCAGAAATGCCTCGTACTGGTTGCGTGTGACGCTGTATTCACCGGTACTGGGATCGACTGTGCCGCCCATTTCGCGCAGTGTTCCACGCAATCCGCGAGCCGCAACACCAGCCAAGAAAGGTGTATTTCTATCATTGATTGCCTGACGAACTTCTGTCTCAGTGAGAGTGCCACTGCGGTCTCTGTCGAGATTACCAAATTGTCCGATCATGACGTTTGGAAGAATGCCGCTTCTTTGAAGTTGTTCTGTGGCGTTGTGGTAATCGGCAGCACCCGGACGCGCGCCCGATGCGCGAATTGTTTCATTGACGTCTCTTTGAAGACTCTCTGACGCTTCACGTGATCTGTCGCCACTTCTTTCTGGTTGGAGACGATCTAATTGTTCTTGTGGTACTGCCATGGTAAATGTCCTCACTTTAGAGTAAAAACGAGTTCAGTCAGAAGGCACCATATGCGGTGACTTGCGATTGAGCTTGGGATGGGGGGAAGTTCGGGAGGTTAGTGAGACGAATCTTTAGTCGCTCTCCCTCGGGAACTTCTTTAGAATAAACTCCATCCTTGACATGAACTTGACATGGCTTTTCAATTCAAAAATATAGCCAGGGGCGGCTGCAAGACCGCCCCCGCTACGTCCCGTCGGAGTAATGGCAATTAGTGTTTAGTACCTAAATCCTGTCATTGGGTCTGAGAATCCCGGCACTGGGACTGCAGCTGCGCGCCGAGCTGGAACCGCGCGCCAGTCTGCAACGCGTCCCTCTCTATCTGTGGTCATTTGGTGGCGTGAGCCGTCGCCCAAGGTGAGGGTGGTTGAATATCCTCCGCTGGCTGGATCTAATACCGATTCGACCTGACGGACGCCTGTAAGTGTCTGACGATTGCCATCGTCGGTTCGCACGCTGAAGTCGATCCCGTTTCCACCGTAACTGACGCGGCTTCTCAACATGGCGCCAGTGCGTGGGTCGGTTTCCTCTCGAACTTGTGCTGTTTCACGGCTTATAAGTCCAGTGTTCAAGCTAGTCTCGTAGGAACGGACGTCCCGATTACCCACTCTTTCTGTGCGGTCGTTGTTGCGAGTGGCAGATTCTCTAAAGTCACCACCGTTATTCCTTTCGCGCTCTACCTGTCCAGGAACATTGAGTGGATGATAAGTGCGATCGGCGGGACTGAGGGCCGTGTTATCTGGGCGAATGCCTGGTGTGCCAGTTTGTCTGTCACGCTCTCTGACCATGCTTTCATTGGAAGGTGGTAGGCGCAGTTCGCGTCCCACTGCAACTCTATTTACGTCACTGATATTATTGACGCGAGCGTATTCTTGTACTGCTCTCGAAATTTCGGAACCGTTTGGAGCGCGACCAAGTTCTCTCGTCAATCTCTCTTGTGCAACACCAGTCATGGTGTCACCTGGGCGAATTGCATATTGCGCAGAGCCGTCTGCATTTTCACGGAATTGACGATTGCCATTTGGATTGGCAGTGTCGGCACCCGGTGTTACAGCGCGTTCTCTGGTCACTCGTCCTGTATTGTCGCGTACTTGCTCGGTGCGTCCGTCGGAGCTGCGCGTGACCAGCTGTCCTCTTTCTACTCCCATAATTTGGACATCGTCCCCGCGTGCGAAGCCAAAGCGTGACATATCGACGCTTTCATTTATGCGCTGACGTTCTGCCTGCCAGAGTGCAGGATTACGTTGTAGCTGCGAAACTTCTTGAGTCAATTCTCTAAGATCTTGACCTGCGGGTGCGCGGTTTAGACGCTCTGTAACATTATCAACTTGGCGTTCTCGTCCAGACATGTGTAATTCTCCTGGTAAGTAGATGGTCAGAAAGCGGAAGACGGGAAAAATGTTTGTGCCGAGAAAGGCAATGCTCTCTGTGTGAGCTCTGGCTGAGCGTTAGACACAATGTGTTTCGCTCACGGGTCTAAATTAGCAAGCGTACTTGCCACCAGGTTGACATGGTGAAACAGCGATCAGGGGCGCGGGATTTGCGCGTATAAATGAAGTGAAATTAGCGTCGGTGGCTATGTCCACTTGAAGTCAGAAACGCATCCTAATATGGATGAACATTCCGCAAAGCGAAATGAAATTCGCCGACACCCCACGATCGCAAAGCGTCTTCGCCAACACCTGCGACACCCGCAAATTCCGACTCGCTATCGGCCGACGCTCGCCG
>JACMKL010000536.1 GCA_014380105.1 Candidatus Melainabacteria bacterium | reverse complement strand
TTCTTGAGCGCCTTGCCGACTTTGGTAGCATTGCGAATTGAGATGTGCAGAATAGTTTTTCCGCCAGTCTCTTCCACGCGACTGAGATTGCCCATGGCGACTTCGCCCCACTTCTGTGATGCGGGTGTCATACCTTCGCCTTGCTGCATGATTTTTACAGATTCGTCAGCGGCATTTTGCTTGTCGAATTTGCCTTCGATTTCGATTGCGACATCGGTCAATCCATCTACAGTGCGCGGCTTTCCAGACAGACCACCGGTGGCAAACAAACTCCAAACTTGAGTTAGTGTGCTGGTGCCCTTGCCCCACTCGAGCAATTGAACAGGCTTGCCCATTCTGATCATCTGAAACTCCTCACTGCAAACGGTCTTGCGACTCAAAACAGTAGCATATTCAGCCTTCGACTTCCTGATCGCTGGCTACAATTCAGCCAGGCAGGCATTTCAAGAGAATGGAAAAGCGGCAAACCGGTCGTTTCGCTCGTGGGCGTAGGCATCAAACAAGCTAAAGTTTCGCAATAATTGATGGCAAAAAATCTTCCAAAGTTCGACCTGAGAGCTGAACTGGTAATGGTTCGTCGTTTTCTCCAGCCACAGAATCAATTGTCATCAGGCTGACCAACTCGGCACTAAAGCCACGCAAAACTTTCCCAAAAATCTTCGCTGAAGCCTCCGCCTTCTCTGACGGGACATTCATTACAGGAGTTCGGATACGCAGAGTGCCCGTCATTAATTCGACGAATTCTTGCATCGTATAAATGGTTGGACCACCAAGCTCATAAGACTGACCGACCGCACTGCGGTTGTAAAGACTGCGCGAAATCACTTCAGCGACGTCGTCAGCAGGTAACGGCTGAATTTCGTTCAAGCCTGTTCCGGGCAGTGGAATAACTGGCTTCAATTTTAAAATCGGCATCATCATGTCGAGAAAAGGGAATGTGTCACCAAACAAATAAGACGGTCGAAAGATCGTCCAATAAAAGGGCGCAGATTTAACTACCTGCTCGGCTTCCCATTTAAGGCGCATAAACTGACTGGAAGAATTCTCAGATGCACCCAAACAACTGACATGAATAAAACGCTGAACACCACTCAATTCTGCCAAGCGAGCCATCTCTTTGACGGCATCCAAATGTGTGGCTTGCATAACTTTGTCAGACGACAGAGTCATACTGCCAGCGGCATTTATGACAGCGGTGCATCCGTTGATGGCATTAGCAAGAACCTCACTATCGGTCATATCGCCAACTAAAACTTCGATGCCCATTTGCTTAAGTTGAGGAATTGGAGAGCTTCTCCAATCACCCAAACCACGCGTTAAAACTCTTGCTGGAAATCTCTGCTGTAAAAGCCGCTTTAAAATAGCGCTTCCAAGTAGACCAGAACCGCCAAGAATAAGAATCACGATAAACCCTTAAAAGCCAAAATAAAAGCTAAAAACGTCCGCAAATAAATTGTTTACGGCCAACGTCCCATGCCATAACCGCCACCCATAGGCGATCCGAATCTCATTCCGCCGGTGCTCATACCAAAACCACCGGTTGAAAAACCATTTCCAAAACTACCCATGCCACCCATACCAGAGTTCATGCCACCAAATCCGGTGCTAAAACCTTGAACACTTCTTTGTCCAATAACCATACCAGTCGCTGGATCAATTAAATTGCCCGTTCGCGTGTCCAACAATAATCCAGTGCGCGGATCAGTGACAACGGTTCCACCCTGCATCGGATAGCCGCCTACAAAACCACCACCCATCATGCTACCGATCGAGTTCAAGATTTTGCCTAAGCCACCACCCCCGCGATTGCCTCTGCGACTGGCTGTTGGAGCAGTCGGAGGGTAACCATCGTCATCGTTATAACTCGGTGCGGGCTGTGGAGTCTGAGCAACTTTTTGGCTAGACCCAGATGGCGAAATTGCAATCACACCAGCCAGGCGTTGCACTCTTTCTGGCAAAGCTTTGTCAATCCAGGGTTTTTCAGCAGGGAAAAGTGAAGTCTCAAGTCTCTGCAATCTTGCCGGCAATGCATCTTTAGGGAAAGTCTTACTAAAGACTTCGTTTTCCATAAGTGTGACCTGCTGATTAAGGCCCATACCTTGCGGACGTGCAGCAGATCTTATGTCGGGCGCGGCTTGCGGCACGCCAGCTCTTCGAGTCGGCGGCGGCAAATCATCGTCTTCGTCATCATCGAAATCTGGAGACGGAGCAGCAGGTCTTGGTCGTGGTGCCGGTGCACTACCTGCGCCGTAAATGCCACTTCCACTTCCATACGAACCACTCGACGCCATGCCACCACCGGATGACATTCCGCCACCGCCATAGCTACCGGATCCGCCCATAGTGCTGCGCTGCCCTGGCATACCGAAAGCTTTCCGCATATCTGCGCCAATATCGCGCCCACTGAAGCTACGTCCGTCCGCACCCTGACGTGCCACCGGAGATGGTGGCGTGATATTTGTTGGCTCTTCATCTTCTTCGTCAGCCCAATCTGTATTCAGTGGGGCAGATTTTGTGATGTCGACACCAGATGCCAATTTCAACTTGTCTGTGCGATCGGTCAGGTCGGTGCTTGTGGAAGCCTTACCAAACAATTTTGTTTCTAGGCGCGCCAGGCGCTGATTTACAGGCTCCTGGCTGAATGGCTTACCTAAAACTTTCTTCTCCATGGCATCAATTGATGGATAGTGCCCGATTGGTGCGGGCGTAGAATCATCTTCTTCGTCAGCAGCCGCGGCAGGTTTTCCACCAGAATTTCCAGAACCATTTCCACGGTTGGCAGTTTGCTGCGGAGGTGCAGCTTCTTGATCAACTTGATTAAGCGTCGGCACGGCCTGCACTAGAGAAGCAAGGCGAGCATCTTCAGCGCCTTCTTTCGCTTCACCGAATACCATTTTTTCTACACGATCGAGACGTTCGTCCATAGTCTCTTTCGGATATGACTTGTGAAAAAATTTGTCTTCTAATTTGAGCAAATTAGAATCATTAGGTGCTACCGCAAAACTGGCAGGAACACTGAGAAATAGAGAAAGAGAAAATGCAGCGAAAGCAGAGACACGAAAGAAATTTCGCCCCGTCCTTTTACTGCTGTCTCCAAATTTGTTCATTCTTCTACTCATCGAAACCGGGAAGACGCCTCTCCAACCGTACTTTGACAATTCATCTTACCATGCCAACTAATGCCAGAAACCCTGATTTTCACTAGCCTTTCCCATCAAGGCGCCCCGGTAGAGACATCGCTCTTCCAGGCTTAACACTTAACAGTG
>JACMKL010000535.1 GCA_014380105.1 Candidatus Melainabacteria bacterium | reverse complement strand
CGACCGGAGGCTAGCAAGGTGCACGATGGTAATGGGCTACGTATATATTTATCCTGGACCCACACCTCGCGAATCGTAGGTCACTGGAACGTCCTCGATGGGTAGGTTGCAATTTCCCAATAATGTTACCAATAAATTCCAACAAATGGCAAATATTTGCGTACAACTAGGAAGTATCGTTGACAGTATAAGGGAACAATCAGATATGAACGGTGTGTGTTGCTCCTCGGAATGTATAATCGAGCGGCGCCCCCGCAAGATGGTTCTAGGTCTATTGTTTCTAAAAGGAAAAGTCATGCGATTTAAAAAGTCTTCATCTTTCAGCCTGTCGGCTGCTTTCCTAGCTTTAGGAGTAATGGGTTGTGCTACGACTTCAACGAAAGAGGTGATCTCAACGAAGGCTGCTCCTAGCGCGATTGGTCCTTACTCGCAAGCAGTTAAGGTTGGCAATACGCTTTTCCTTTCCGGGCAGATTCCGACAGACCCAAAGACTGGTCAGGTGAATACCGGTTCTATTGAAGAGCAAACAAAGCAAGTTCTTGAAAATCTTAAGGCCGTTCTTGCAGCGAACAATATGGGCATGGGCGATGTGGTGAGCACCACAGTTTTTCTGAAAGACTTGAACGACTTTTCCAGAATGAATGCTGTGTATGGAAGCTATTTCGACGACAAGCCGCCTGCACGAGCAACGATTCAGGCCGCACGGCTTCCGCGCGATGTCTCAGTGGAGATTTCGGCGACCGCAATTAAATAGGAGCTTGTGTCTTGTCCATAAAGGTTTTTCTGGCTGATGATCATCAGCTACTGGTGGAAGGGTTTAGGTTGACGCTTAAAAACTACCAGATACACGTTGTAGAGGTGGCCTATTCCCTGGACGATTTACCGAGGCGATTTGCGGAATCGCATGCTGACGTGCTTGTTATCGATGTCCGTTTTCAGGGGGCTGATGGTCAGACTGGATTGGATGTTTGCGAGACAATTCTTGCTAAGGGCAAAAATACAAAGATCGTCGTCTTTTCTCAGTTCGATGACCAATGGATTATCGAAAAGACCTACAAATTAGGCGTGCTCGCATTTGTCAGGAAGGACGAAAACACCGATGTACTGGTAGAAGCCATCAAGACCGCTCACAGCGGGAAAGAGTTTTTCTCGCCTGTTGTCGCCCAGCTTCTGGCATGGGTATCAGTCAAAGCGCCCAGCCCTGCTCGTCTACTAGATGCGAAGGAACTTAAGGTGTTTACATTGATTGCAGACGGACTGTCTGTGTCGGATGCAGCCGAAGCAATGAACCTCTCTTACAAGACAGTCTCGAACGTCGTCAAGAGCGTGAAGCAGAAATTGAATATAGAGTCTTTCGCGGACTTTACTAAGTTAGCTATCAAGTTTGGCTTGACAAATCTGGATGTGAGAACGAAAACCTAATCTCTGTTCCTTTGCCACCACTATTTCCGGTCTGTAGGTCGCTCCCCAATACCTTGGCACGCTCTCGCATATCGATCAATCCTATTCCCTCGGCGTTCTTTGTGCTGATACCTACACCGTCATCCGCGATGTAGACATCAAAACGGTGTCCTGTTCGAAAGATGGAAATTGTAATGTTCGAAGCTCCGGCATGCTTCACTGCGTTAAGCAGGGCTTCCTGAATGATCCTGTAGACATTTACAGCAACGCCGGCAGGAAGATCCGGCCGCTTGGGCAAGTTGTGTTTGAGCTTTATCTTTGGCCTCTCGAAGATGCCCTTATAGTGAGTGATCAAAGATTCAATAGCGGCCACCAGTCCAATCGAGTCGATGATTTCGATTCGCGTGTTTTTGATGATTTCTCTGGAGTCTTGATAGGCGATGGTGATGGACTCCATTATTTTCTCAACAATCGTTCTTGCTTTCCGTGCCTGCTCGTCATCTTCGATATTTTCGTCGATTATTGAAAAAAGCTGTTGAAGCTCCAGTTTGGCAAGTACCAGCCGGGGGTTTATATCGTCATGAAGCTGATGTGCGATCATGCGACGCTCCTCATCCATTCTGTTGTTGGATTCAGCCAGCAATCGCCGGATTTCATTTTGAGCAGTGTCGAGTTGATGCCGGCTTCTTTTGTCGAAGAGGAAAATTGTATAGAGAAAAAACAAAAGACCGAGGCCCGCTGCATGCGTTGTAACGGTGTCGGGAATGAAGGATATAAAAGGCACCGCGACTAGCAGCAGCAGTGCCCAACTCCAGAGAAAGTATCTTGCTAGAGTGCGGCCCTTGAAGGAAAGGTAAACAGTGGCCGTGAATACTACGATTAAGAACGCACAAACCGTGAAGTAGTAGAGATCAATTCCCGTCAATGTAACTTCACCCGATTCAGCATTGCCTTCAAGCCATTTTGCGTAAGGCCGATTCTCCGGAGTCTCCGACGTTGATTCCAAGATCAATCGCTTTCTTGGAAACCGCAACTACCGACGCTTGGTACATGTCGTCATAGTTATTCACTCCTTTGACAATGGCGCACGCCTCTTCAGTCGCATTGCATGTTTCAACGTTGATGTAACCACAGGCCAAAAAGCCGTTCTTTTCCTTGACAATTAACAGCGGTTTTTTCAATTCAAATCTAAGTTTCTCTGTGCTTTCCATTGATTATCCCCACAGTTGGTAAAAAAAGAAGCGTTAAAGGATGGCTTGGCCTACTACAACTTATTACGTTTAGAGTTCTCAATAAGTTCATTGATCGTGTCGTTACTATT
>JACMKL010000061.1 GCA_014380105.1 Candidatus Melainabacteria bacterium | reverse complement strand
GTGCTGGTTCGTCTGCTGTTAATGGTCCGCGCATTGACACACGCACACTCAATCCTGGCGATCCTTTGCCGATCAATAAATTCAACGGCTATTTCATTCAGGTCTATCAAGAGCTGCCGATTTTCAATTTCAACCAGGGTGACATCAGCTTATACAGAGCTACACTGCGTCAATTAAAGTCGCAAGTGGTGGCACAAGAAAATATTATTCAACAAGAAGTCTCCTCGTCATATCAAAAAGTTCTGGCTGCCCGTCAGAAGATTTTGACTTATCAGGAAAAATTGTTGAATGATTCAAACGAAGTTGCTCGTTTGTCGCGCCGCAGTTATGAAGTCGGTCAGTCTGACATTACGTCGACTTTGCTCACGCAACAAGCCAACATCCAAATTCGCAATCAGTATTTGGATGCTGTGAATACTTATCAGCAAACCTTTACCGACCTCGAACAATCAATTGGCACCACTTTGCAATAACGATTAGTGTCAGTCCCTTGGTCAGTTTTACAACGGCAGATTGTTCCCAATTCCGAATTCATAACGTCCAAACTTGTAATTGCAAATTGCTAAAGAAGACAATGGAATTTTGGCAGAGCCCGAGCCGAAAGTTCTATTCGATGAACGTGGCGAAAGCTCGCTCAGCTTCTCACTTTCAGTGTGGTCGCGTGAATACGTCCACACCCAAGTGACTTGCGCAGTAATTTAAACTTTGCTGTTTCGCAAAAGTTGCAACAGCATGGCGTGAAGATGCAGTCTGCGCAGAAGGTGTTCGGAACTGGCATTCCTCAAATGCATCAGAAGAATAACCTAGTTGCCAAATTCAACCAATTAGGTTACTCTTCAAATTATGGAGAAGAATACAGCACACTATCCATTGACTCATGTCAAAGCGCTAGTGAAGGCTGGAGCTGTCAGAGCCACAAGATCAGCGTTAGAAGGAGCAGCTGAAATCGGTTTTTCTTTCAAACAAATGAAAGACATCGTGAATGCTTTGGAAGCAAAAGATTTGCGCAAAAGCATGACCAGCAATCAAGACAATACGCTGTGGCAGGATGTATGGCTATCCACATCAAAAGATGGATATTTATCTCAAAATTCAGATTGTCAAAAATGTCGTGATTATTTCCTTTAAGGAGTTATGACAATGAAGTGCGTTTCTTGTGGTGCAGCGAAAATGGTGCGCGAAACTCGCGATGTTGATTATGTATATAAAGGGCAAGCCACAAAGATTTTAAGTGTGAGCGGTGAATACTGCCCTAAATGCAATGAATCTGTGCACGGTGAAGCAGAATCGGAACGCCTAAATGCTGAAATGTTAGCTTTTAACAAAGAGGTAAACTGCTCTACGGTTGACCCTTCTTTTATCATTGAGACCAGAAAAAAATTGAAACTTGATCAGCGTGAAGCATCAATAATTTTTGGTGGTGGTTCGAATGGATTCTCCAGGTACGAAAATGGAAAAACGCGTCCACCTCTTTCTTTGATCCAACTTTTCAAACTACTGAACAATCATCCTGAATTGTTAGACGAGATACGTCCAGCAAAACAAACGAATACTGATTCAGAGACTGAGAAAAAAATCGTAAGACGAAAAAAACTGTACGCATAGCGAATGCAAGACAGTATTTCAGCATCCGGCTAAGTCGACGCTTTTTGCGGTCTCATCGCAGCGCAGCGCAGCTTCGATCCATTTTGACGCTGCAGCGAGCCAATTTCCACATTCGCGGTTTATTTGATGGCATGTAGCGCATTTATTCTATCGAGATCGGTTGTGCTTGAATACATCCAGATTAACGAACAAAAGGACGCGAAGCGGCTCGCTTACTGACTTTCCCCCAGCTGCCAAGCAATGCTTAGTTAATCATTTACTTAACCGCTCCTTAACAGCGGCAGGTATAAGGTAGGAGCATATAAACAAACATCAAAGACGAAAAGAAGAGAAGAAAAATGAACCCATTTGAAATACATGGCCCGATATATTTGCCAATCTATGCAGTCATTTGCGGTGTGGCATTCCTGTTAACCAGCAAGTTTAAACAACAACTTCTGAGCGACAAGGAAAACACTTCAGAAGCGAAAATTACAGCAACAGCTCACAATCTCAATCCCTATCAGGCGGCTTACCTGAGCGGTGGTGTAGAGCGTGTGTTTCTAGCAGTTTGCGGTGTCCTTGC
>JACMKL010000534.1 GCA_014380105.1 Candidatus Melainabacteria bacterium | reverse complement strand
GTGGTTGGTCGGCACGCTTCTTTGGCGGCAAAGCACTCTCCTCTATCCACTTACAGCTTAGCGTAACTTGCAACTTGCCGAAATTTAAGTCGTCGACAGGCGGAAGGCTGCTATAAACTGAGCAGATCGTAGCAATCGCCACCAGGGTAAGCAATGGCCAAGAAAGAAGTTCGACCACTCCAACTCATTTGCGAGCTTGCAGACTCGTTAGCCCAACGCGTCTTCCAATTGCGTGAGATGCGCAATTTAACAGTGAAAAGCCTGTCCAAACTGTCTCGTTTTCCGGTTAGTCGGATTGAAGATATCGAGTCAGGTGTTGAAACCTGGTTGTCTGCGCCAGATCGGCAATTGCTTGCAAAAGCTCTAAACATCGAGCCCATGCTCCTCCAGGAAGTAGAAGCAAAAAGACTTGAGCACGTAGACGTGAAGGAAATGGCTAAGATTCACGAGGATTTAAGTGAGCGTGTTTTGGCAGGCGAGCGCGACTTAACCTGCCCCAATTGTGGCTCTACGATGAGAAGCTCCATTCAGCAGGGGCTGGACCTCGATGGCAAACCTTTCGATTTCGCGAAGGCATATTGCATTAAATGTCCATTCGTTCTCAGATAGTTGCTTAAAGCTATGATTGTCGCCACAAATTCTGGAGTCATATTTTGAGAATTCTTCTATCTAACGATGACGGCATCTACGCTGCTGGTCTTCGCACACTGGCTGAGCGGCTTTCAAGAGATGGTAAGCACGAAATTTATGTTGTAGCGCCAGACCGCGAGAGAAGCGCTACTGGGCATTGCTTGACCCTGCATAAACCTTTGCGTGTGCAAGAGGAAGAAATGCCGGGTAATGTCAAAAAAGCCTGGTCGACGACCGGTACTCCAAGTGATTGCGTCAAACTTGCAGTTAGTGAGCTTTTGGAACACCGACCAGATCTAGTCATTTCCGGAATCAATAATGGTCCGAATTTGGGCAGCGAAATACTTTACTCAGGAACGGTGGCAGCGGCTATGGAAGCTGCTTTTCTAGGTCTACCATCCATTGCTGTCAGTCTTTTCTGGGGCGAGCATCGCCGTTTTGAAGTGGCTGCTGAATTCATTGCCAATTTGCTCAGTAGTGTTCCAAAATTTGAGATGCGCAAGCGAAGTTTGCTAAACATCAATGTTCCGAGCCTTCCGATGGATGAAATTGCCGGTGTCTCTGTCACCGAAGCTGGTGTCAGATTGTATGATGATCGATTTGAAAAACGCGCAGATCCACGCGGCAAAACTTATTATTGGTTGACCGGACATGCGATAGACACTCACGAGAGCGAAACAAGTGATGTCCACGCAATCATCAACAAACGTATTTCGATTACGCCAGTTGTCTTCAATATGACCGATCATGATGCACTCGAGCGGCTGACTGGTATCAAAGATATTGGTGGCGCCCTCGATGCTTCAAGAGGTGCCGATTTGACTCTGTCGCGTCAAGTGAAAGCTGGCACGGGTAGAGGGATTTAGCATGACGGACGCTGTTGTAATCGAGCGCGACATTTCCTTCAATCCAGACCGCGCTTTGCGTGCCTTCTTCAACGATCCCCAATGGTTGTTTAAGACAGGTGTTGGCGGTCTGCTCAACGCTGTCTCATTGATTCTTTGCGCCTGCAGCCACCTTTTCATACCGGTCGCATTCATCCTCTGGGGCATCACAACTGGCTATGTTTTGCGCGCTGCCCGAATGCGAAATCTCGATCCTGATAGCAAACTTCCGGAATGGAATAATTGGCTCGATTTGCTCGTTTCGGGCTTGAGCTGGATGGCTGTTTATACCGGTCAAATGCTATTTTTCTTTTCAGTGTTATCTGTTTTTATGATGGTTGGATTTGGCACCGGAATGATTTCAGCCAACAACCCGCACTATCTGCAATGGGCTCTCAGTGGTCTTTACGGGCTGACAGTCCTTGCTGCATTCATCTCAATCAGCTCATCATATTTGATGGTCAGTCTTGCCGAAGAAGAGAGTTTGTCTGGTGCCTTTGCGATCAATGTTGTGATCGCAAAAATAGCCGAACGACCTGCCGATTTCATCTTTGCCTGGCTAGTTTCGGGCGGTGTTCACATAGCCTCGCTCGTTCTTCCTACACTTACTGTAGTTGGATTTTTCTTCCTACCTTCAGCTTGGTTCGCCGGTCAATTGCTTGGAGTGAGCATTCTTGCTCAAGTCTGGTCAACGGTGCCGCGCAAAGTCCCACTTCCTGTGGTGCCAACGCCTACGAAGCCGAAAATTTAAAAATTTAGATACAACTAAAACTTGAAATATTAGCGTTTAACGACGGTCTTCAAGCGACCTTCATTGGTGTAATAGAGCTGGTGAACGTGACCGGCAGGCACTTGTGCGTAAGGTGACCCTGCAGGTGTAGCCATTGGCATCGAATTATTCTGTTTGTACCAGGCGATTGCCCATTTCTGGATTTCGGCTGCCTTCTTGCTGCCTTCCTTAAATAACTTGTTGCCGGTAACCCAGGCTGCGTCAGCTGCCTCATCTACGGTTTTCGGAACCGTGATTTTGACTGTGCGCCCGCTTGTTTGAATGATTGGTGTGGAAGCTTTCGTTTTGCCGGCGGGTGAAACGTTTTTAACGGGCGTGAGCAGCGATGGCTTTGGCATGCCAGGCATCACGATGGCGATTTGACGACCGGAGTTGTCACCGTCTCCATCAACCAACTTAGCCAGAGCACCAGGAGAAACGGCACAAACGCCAGCCAGGCAAGCAACTACAGCTACTGCAGTTTCACGTTTTGTGATGGGAAAAAAACGACGTTTCATATTTAGCTCAATTTGGGCATTCCGAGAACCGCCACTGGCGTTCCTTCTGCGCGATTATCCCACAGTGGTGCCGCTTATTAACGGTTCGTTTAATAATATCTTGATAACCAGAACGCCTGAGAGTACCCTTTTCTAGCCACTTCACATAGCCATTTGACCATCATTCGTAAGAACGTGACAGTCCGTTTATTAAGAACGGAGGGAGCTTTATACTCTTATGGTAGGATTAGCTTAATTATCTGGTTCACCGAGCCAGAAGAAGCCAATGGACGAAACGAACAGCACAAACAGTTC
>JACMKL010000533.1 GCA_014380105.1 Candidatus Melainabacteria bacterium | reverse complement strand
TTTGACGCATTGGGCTTAAATACTCAATTGCGCTCCCCGTTTTATCGCCGCTGCCACGGACATCTGATTTGCATTTCGCCCGACAAAATAAACGACTCTTGTGCCAGCCTGTAGGCTGTCAGGTGAACTGCCAGGTATATTAGCAAAAGTGTCTCGGCAATAGCGACGAATACCGGAAGTGCTCCATCTGCGCCGGTTGTCGCCGCTTTGATGACAAGCAGAAGATTCATCATAGGAATAAGCGCAGTGCCTACGTTGAGTGTTGCACCCGGTGCCAGCGCGAAAATCGATACGCCGACCATGGCAAGGCTCGAGATGATCAATATAGATTGAGCTTCCTTGGTAGTTTTGGACATACTACATAAAAGAAGTAGGGTGCAGGACGACAACAGAATGTCAAGCAAGGCAGACAGGGTAATGATTGCGACAGTTCCGAATGATATTGATTGCAAGATGCTTTGAATGGGGGACTGACTGCTGGGCAAGTTGGAAATCAGACTGATCAGCACAAAGCCTAATAAGAGTCCGACCCCAAGCGCGTTTACAACAACTGAAAGAATCGACATACAAGCAACTGAGATTGCTTTGCCCAAGATAAGCGTGTTCCAGCTAATGGGAAGGCTCAGGGTTGCTCGCAGGGTCTTCAAATCGCGTTCTTGGGCTAGCATGAATACGGCGGGAGAAACAGCAGAAGAGCGCGCGTTGGAGATCAGAAAGAAAATTGCCAGCAGGACACCAAAGCGGAGTAATGGTGCATAGGTCTCATTAAAATTGCCGCCGCCGTGTGCAGTTTGCGCGCTTTCTTTTTTGATTGCTTTGATATCTCTCAATTTGACATTGGTAGGCTCGAGCTCCGCCCCGTGCAAGCCGTTTTCTTCCAGGAGAGCTTTGATGCGCTTTTTTTCGTCAAAGTCGACAGTATCAGTTATGAAATGAACCGCGCTATTTGAGCGCGACAGAAATTCGTCATAGTGGATTTCAATATTTTTGTCCAAAGGATCGACTAATAAGGCTACCTCGACCTCTTTTGCTCGCAAGGGCACATCCGGATCTTTATAGGTAGTAATTGCCACGCGCTTGGTCGATTTCAAAAGTGCTGTCAACCATTGCACCTTCGCTGGTGGTGACTGAGAAGTAGCGATTTTGTAAGTTTGTGTCCTTTGATTTGAGATACTCCAGGCGCTATAGATCCCGGCTCCGATCATTAAAACCGGATAAAGCGCCATGGGGATAAGGACGGAAAAGATCAGTACATCAGGCACACGGAAGATATACAGCAGCTCTTTCTGCACGATTACGATCAGATCGTGTAGCCAATCTTTCATATCTGATCAGGTTCCCGTCTTTAGATCTTGTGAAACCGTTTGAGCTGTCGTTCGCATAGCCGAGTGGTGGCAAAATGTATATACAGGCGGATTAGCTAATAAACGTATTAATCGCGCGCTCTCAATTAATCTAGCAGCCCTTCAAAGCGGCGTGTTTCGATCGGCGCGCAGATTCAATCATTGCAGTTCCGGTATATACAACAATACTCCTGATGAACACGCAGTTTGGCTGCTTGCCTAACGCTTGTTACAGATGTTACTTTCATAGTGTCGTTACCCCGACACCATGATCTTTTAGATCAAGCTGAGCGTTCAGCTAAAAACCAGGGATTCGTCACTTAGAAGAATAAGTTGTTCTGCGTGTCTGAATCTGGTGGGGGAAGTGTGGTGCAATTCCACCGCTGTCCCGCAACTGTAAATCAAAAGAAGCGAACTAAACGAAGCGCGGTTTTGAGAGTCAGACTACCCACCTGAACGCTTTCCATAAGACACCTCTTCGCGGAAAGAGGATTGAGTTAACAGTAAAGCTATTGCTTCTGCTTTGACCGTCCTTCTGGTTCCGTGGGCCAGGAGGTTTTCAATTCGGCGCGAATACGAAAAAATGAATACACAGGCACTTGGGAGTCGAGTCATGAGCCAGTCCACTACAGCAGTCAAACCTACAGAGTCCGGCAATCGGCAACTCTCCCTCTACAGAGTAGTCCGTCGCGACGGCAGTGTCGTCGACTTCGAACCAAACAAAGTGCAAGTCGCAATGACTAAAGCCTTCCTCGCCGTTGAAGGCGAGTCGGGTGCAGAAAGCTCACGCATCAAAGACATCACCAGCAAATTGTCCGCGCAAGTTTGCGAAACGCTCATGAAGCGTCTTCCAGATGGTGGCGTTCTTCATATCGAACATATTCAAGATCAAGTTGAAATCGTATTGATGCGCGCAGGCGAGCACGAAGTTGCTCGTCGTTATGTTATCTACAGAGACGAGCGTGCTCGTGAGCGTTCTGCCAATGCTGACGAAACAGAAACTCGCCAAATCACCGTAATTGGTGCCAATGGTCGCGCCAAGACGCTTGATGTTTCCGAATTAAATTCTATGATCAAAGATGCTTGCGAAGGTCTGGGCGAAGCCGCTGTTCCAGCTAACATCGTTGAGTCGACACTTTCCACTCTTTATGATGGTGTCAGTGAAATCGAAGTAATGCGTTCTGCTGTTTTCACCGCTCGCACGTTGATCGAAAAAGATCCGGTCTACTCTCTTGTCAGCGCGCGTCTCCTGCTCGAACAAATGAGAGAAGAAGTTCTTGGCAGTCGCACTGCTCAAAAGGACATGGACGAAAAATATGCAGCTTACTTGCCGCAGTACATCGAGAAAGGCATCGCTGCCGGATTGCTTGATCAAAAGCTCGCCTTGTTCGATTTGGAAAAACTCGGAAAGGCTATCAAAGCCGAACGCGATTTGAAATTCCAGTATCTTGGTCTACAAACTCTCTACGATCGCTATTTGTTGCACATTGACGGCAAGCGTTTCGAATTGCCGCAAACATTCTGGATGCGTGTTGCAATGGGACTTTCAATCAATGAAGTTGATCGCGAAGACCGTGCTATTCAATTCTATGAAGTTCTCTCCAATTTCGATTTTGTTTCATCCACACCAACTCTGTTCAATTCCGGAACTCATCGCCCGCAACTTTCTTCTTGCTTCCTGACCACCGTCAAAGATGACTTGACCGGTATCTACGACGCGATCAAAGAAAACGCATTACTTTCAAAATTCAGTGGCGGACTCGGCAACGACTGGACACCAGTTCGTGCACTCGGCGCTCACATCCAGGGCACCAACGGTAAGAGCCAGGGTGTTGTCCCCTTCTTGAAAGTCGTCAATGACACAGCAGTCGCTGTCAATCAGGGTGGAAAACGTAAAGGCGCAGTATGCTGCTACCTCGAGACCTGGCATATCGACATCGAAGAATTTCTCGAATTGAGAAAGAACACCGGTGACGAGCGCAGACGCACTCACGATATGAATACTGCAAACTGGATTCCAGATTTGTTCATGGAGCGTGTACTGGAGAATCAACCATGGACTTTATTCAGTCCTGATGAAACACAGACTTGCACGATTTGTTCGGTCAAAAATTCAAAGAAGCATACGAAGCCTACGAGAAGAAAGCCGCTAATGGCGAGCTAAAGCTGACCAGACAAATTCCAGCGATTGATCTCTGGCGCAAAATGCTTTCAATGCTCTATGAAACAGGTCACCCCTGGATCACATTCAAAGATCCATGCAATCTTCGCAGTCCACAGCAACACATAGGCGTAGTACACAGCTCTAATCTCTGCACCGAAATCACTCTCAACACCAACGATAGCGAAATCGCAGTTTGCAACCTGGGCTCTGTCAACCTCACTGCACACATCATCAATGGTGCCTTGAACGTTACAAAATTGGCGAAGACAATCCGCACTGCAATGCGCATGTTGGATAACGTAATCGAAATCAACTATTACAGTGTTGCCAAAGCACGCAATTCCAACCTCAAGCACCGTCCAGTTGGTCTTGGTGTCATGGGCTTCCAGGACGCTCTCAATATCTTGAAATTCCCTTACGCTTCAAAAGAAGCAATGGAATTTGCAGATGCCAGTCAAGAAGCGGTTAGCTACTATGCAATTCTTGCAAGCAGCGAACTCGCAGCCGAACGTGGTTCATACGCAACTTACAAGGGCTCGCTCTGGGATCGCGGCATTCTTCCACAAGACAGCATCGACCTGGTCGACAATGCTCGCTCTTCAGTTGTTGAAGTTGATCGCAGCAGCAGACTAGATTGGAAACCAGTCAGAGAGAGCATCGCAAAACACGGTATGCGCAACAGCAACTGCCTGGCGATTGCACCAACTGCCACCATATCCAATATCGCTGGCGTCAGCCAATCGATCGAGCCAACCTTCCAGAACCTCTACGTAAAATCGAATTTGTCAGGTGACTTCACTGTCGTCAACACATACCTTGTAGAAGAACTGAAGGCACGTGGCATGTGGGATGAAGTGATGGTTCACGATCTCAAATATTTCGATGGTTCTCTCAAAAACATCGAACGTGTTCCACAAGAATTGAGAGACATCTACGCAACCGCTTTCGAAATCGCGCCAGAGTGGCTAATTGAAGCTGGTTCGCGCAGACAAAAATGGATTGACCAATCGCAAAGTCTCAACCTATATATGGCTGAGCCAAGCGGTAAGAAAATGGACACCATGTATAAATTGGCATGGCGTAAAGGTTTGAAGACCACGTATTACCTGCGCACATTGAGCGCAACTAACGCCGAAAAGTCCACCATCGCATCCACCACTCTCAACGCAGTAAGCAACGTTCAAGCGTATCAGCCTGCTGCAACGGATGTAGGCGCCGCACAAGCCTGTCTTCTCTCCGACCCAGAATGTGAGGCCTGTCAGTAGTAATCGAGTTTAGTTTTCAACCCCATTGCTCCAAGGAGTAAAAATGCTCTCATTCGAAGATTTCACGCCCGACCAGTCTAAATCTAACTCGACAGCCGCTGCGCCAGCTGCACCAATTCAGCAGACGCAAACAATTACACAACTTCCACCAGCAGCCGCTGTTAAAAAGCCAGTCGTTCCACAACAAGTAGAGACAATCAGCTTTGTTCCGGAAGAAGTTGGTGCCGGAGTTACCGGTGTTGAAGAAATCAATTTCAATGCAAAACGCTTGAAAGTAGATGACAAACGCATCATCAACTGCAGAGCAGACCTCAACCAACTCGTTCCATTCAAATATGAATGGGCTTGGCAAAAATATCTGGATGGTTGTGCAAACCACTGGATGCCACAAGAGATCAGCATGGCTCGAGATATTGCACTCTGGAAAGATCCAAAAGGCTTGTCCGATGACGAACGTTTGATAGTCAAGCGTAACCTTGGATTCTTCTCAACCGCAGATTCTCTGGTCGCAAACAATTTGGTATTAGCACTCTATCGCCACATCACTAATCCTGAATGCCGTCAGTACTTGCTCAGACAATCATTCGAAGAAGCTGTCCACACTCACGCTTATCAATACATTGTCGAATCACTCGGACTTGATGAAGGCGAAATCTTCAACATGTATCGCGAAGTGCCAAGCATCCACAACAAAGATGCATTCGAACTCGAATTCACTCAAGAGCTCGCTGATCCGAATTTCAACACCGGTACACCAGAGACAGACCAACGTTTCTTGCGTAATTTGATCGCTTATTACTGCATCATGGAAGGTCTATTCTTCTACGTCGGTTTTGTTCAAATGCTATCTTTCGGTCGTCAAAACAAGATGACCGGCTCATCTGAGCAATTCCAATACATCTTGCGCGATGAATCTATGCACTTGAATTTCGGCATCGACATGATTAACCAGATCAAAGCTGAGAATCCACATTTGTGGACTCCAGAGTTCGAGAAAGAATTGATCGCATTGTTCGAGCGCGGTCTGGATCTTGAATACGCATATGCTGAAGCAACCATGCCTCGCGGCGTACTCGGACTTAATTCCGCCATGTTCTCTGAATACCTGCGCTACATTGCGAACCGTCGCATGAAGCAAATTGGTCTTCCGGAACAATATCCAACTGCAAAAAATCCTTTCCCATGGATGAGCGAAATGCTCGACTTGAAGAAAGAAAAGAATTTCTTTGAAACGCGCGTTATCGACTATCAAACAGGTGGCGCATTGTCCTGGGAATAAATGAGACTTCGAAAGCGGCTGGGTAACTGGCCACTTTCACCCTGGTAAACGAAGCCCGATCAATTTATTTGGTCGGGCTTTTGCTTTTCAATATGTTAAAAGTATGGAGATTAAAGTGCATTGTCAACAGACGAATAATTCTGTCGACGTCAATAACTGGGTTTGTTTGCAGGAAAATGCGTATGAAAGTTTTGCTCGTTTCGACGTCGTTATTGGTTTTACTGAATGGCTGTCCCGCATTCGCGCAGAAAGCGCCAACGTCTTTGACCTTACCTAACTTGCCGTCGACGCCTACCACAATTGAAAAAACGACAACGACAACAGCGGCGCCGGTAGATTTACCCCCGGAAGAATGTTTGCGACGTGTCCATAACATTGCGCCACTGATGCCGAAAATCATGGAAGGCGCACGTACTGCAATTTCGGCTATCGTTCCTGACCCAGATGGGTACGAAAAAACTTTGCCAACACTCGAAAAAGTGCTGGCTGATAAAGACGCTAAAACACTCATGAATATTGGTGGTTTGAGCGAAGCGTTTTACTATGCGGGCAATAAAGAAAAGGGCCAAAAGCTCTTCAAATTTTTCTGCGATAACGCGGACAGCATTTTAGGTGCGGAGCATCCATTTCCAGGTTTAGTCAAAGGTGACGTTGGACTTCTATTTTTTACAGAGAAAAACTATGCAGAAGCAGAGCCACTTTTGCTTGATTCTCTCAAGAAGCTAGAAACAAATATGACCGCTGCTAATTCCAATAATTTGATCACTAACTATATGTGCCTATCGCTGATCAACGATGAAGGCGGCAATAAAGAAAAGGCGCTTTCTTATGCTAAGAAAATGGTTGACCTCAGTCTGAAGCTTCGTACCGAACCGCTAAAATAATTTTTTGCGCTAACGACACATTGGTTAGCGCCTTAGCACGAAAGCTTTCGGGGCACTTCTTGCCAACTGTCCAGCGACAAACAGGTGGAACCTACAGCAATTCACCTCGTCAACTAGGGGATGTTCAAAAATTTCAGGGTAGAGTCGGAATAATTCAGGAGAGTATCAGGAATGTGGAAAAATCTTATCGCACTAGCAGTGACGATACCTATGTCAATTACTATCGCATCGGCTCAACATTCTAATGATGCTGACATATCCGCCTATTCGCAAGATTTGCAGATGCGCATCAATTACGGACAGCAGTCAGGTCAGTTGACACCGGCGAATTACAACAGCCTTCAAAGCCTCTACAACAATGTAGAAATGATTAGACGATCACTGGGCAACAAACAAATGCCTCAGATGACTCGTTACACCATGATGGATTCATTGACCAAACTCGATCAGCAGTTGACCAATTATCTTCATGACGATAGTAATGCACATTGGCAAAATTGGAATCCATCAACAAAAACTTGGCGAAATAACTGGTGGACTAACAGCAGTAATCGTTATCGCTTGCCAGGCCGTGGTGGCAACAACGGTGGTGGCAACTATGGTGGTGGCGGAAATAATTTCAACGATGAAATTGAAGCATACCAGAATAATCTAAGACAACGAATGGAGCGAGGACGTTCGTCAGGACGTATTTCACGCGATGAGTTGGCGAGACTTAATTCGTCGTACAACAATATCGAAAACATGCAACGACAATATCGTGTCGGTGGCTTCAACAATGTGGAACGTAACTCGCTGATGGGTTTGATGACGCAATTCGACCGCTCAATTACTGCAGATTTACATGATAACAATAATTCTCGATACAACAATTGGAATGCATCCACAAATTCGTGGAACAACAGCTGGTGGAAAAACGGCAATACCGCAATTGTTCCACCTGTAGATCGCAACAACGACGGTCGTCCAGACTGGAACCGCAGACCAGACAATGATCGCAACAACGATGGTCGCCCGGATTGGCGTCGTGGACAAGACAATGATCGCAACAACGATGGTCGCCCAGATTGGAAGCCAGGACCAAAGAATGACAATAATCGCCCAGACTGGAAGCCAGGTCCCAATAACGAACGCGACAACGATGGTCGTCCGGGTTGGAATTCTAACGTAAACACAAATTCAAATCCAAATAGAGATCGCAATAACGACGGACGTCCAGATTGGAACCGTAACGGAAATATCGATCGCAACAGAGATGGTCGCCCAGATGAATTTAGAGGCGGAAGGAATGATCGTGATAGAGACGGTCGTCCGGACTCACCAAACCGTTCGGGTGGCAACCCTTCCGGAAATTCTACACCGGCTGTGACACCACCAGTGGTTACTCCACCAGTGACATCTACGCCTGTAGTGGTACCTCCGGTGGTGACACCTCCAGTACAATCAACCAATCCAACTAACACAAATCCACGTGGCGGCGGTGGACGCGGCGATGGCGGTGGACGTGGCGATGGTGGCGGACGCGGCGATGGCGGTGGTAGGCGCGGTGATGGCGGCGGACGCGGAGATGGCAGCGGACGCGGCGACGGTAGCGGCGGGCGAGACGGTGGCAATCGTCCCGATAGACAAAATCAATAAGCTCGCAAGCTGAGTTTTACGAGAGATGAATGAAAGCGCCGTTCCGACAACAGTCTGGACGGCGCTTCCATTTGTAAGTGACCTTTTAGTTTTAGTTGTTGCCGTACATATCTGGTGGCTTCAAATCGCCGGTGCCATCATCATCGGTGCCAACTGGGAAACCCAATATATTGCCGGTAGATAATGCGAAGTGCTTCCATGACTGCGCATACCACTTCAAGAATCCAGCACGTTTTGGTTTTTGCTGATTTTGCGAACCATTTTGTTGCGGCTGTTGTTGCATGTCGTATTTGTAGGTGTTGGCAGCAGCTTGATTAGCGGCGGCTTGCTGAGGAGTAGCAACCACCTGCGCCGTTTGCTGTGGGCTGACATTTGGTCTATTCGGCAATTGAATTGACTCAGTAGAAGCGCCTCTGGTGCCGATTGTAGGGTAAATTTGCTTTTGACCTGGATACTCGGAATCTAGATGAGTGGCGCGATCGACAGGAACGCTCGCATCTTCCATCGCATCAGGATCGATTACAGCGCCGGAGCCGAAGAATGATCTTGGGTCGTCGCCGGTTATTACTCCACTATCACCATAGCCCTGACTAGCCTGGGCAAATGCAGGCGAGCTAATTGTCAGCGCCAGCAAAGTTGTGAGAGTAAGAGTCGAGATCTTTTTCATTGTCGCTTCCAGAAAGGTCTTGGCAGCGCTTTTATAACATGCGGGCGCACACGTTCCATTAGTGAAAAGTAGTGAAAGGTGGCGCCTGCACCCAGGTCTGCCTGTAATACCTGACGTAATGCCCGCTACACGCCTGCAAAAGCGCTCTTTAAAGCCTTTTGCCAGCCTCTGTAATCATCCTTCCGATTTGTCTGCGGCAAAACCTTTACATCTTGCTGCCATTGGTTTTGAATCTCTTCAAGCGACTTGAAAATACCGACGCTCAAACCAGCCAGCGCCGCCACTCCCCAGGCTGTCGACTCAACTTGCAAGGCACGAACTACCGGTATGTCCAGTACGTCAGCCTGAAACTGAATCATAAAGCCATTCTTGGTCGCGCCACCATCTACTCGCAATTCAGACATATCAATTCCATTTGAGCGCATGTCTTCCGCGACGTCACGAATTTGATAAGCCATCGCTTCAAGGGCAGCCCGAGCCATGTGAGCACGCCCTGTTCCGCGAGTCAGCCCAGTAATTGTGCCCCTCACATCGGAGTTCCACCACGGTGAGCCAAGTCCGACAAGCGCGGGAACAAAGTAGACACCATCGTTTCCTTTTAGTGATGTCGCCAATCCTTCTGTCTCTTCACTCGATTCAATTATTCCTAATCCATCGCGCAACCATTGCACGGCTGCTCCGGCAACGAAAATCGCACCCTCGAAAGCGTAGGCGGCAGGCTCGTCTTTGAGCTGCCATGCTACCGTCGTGAGAAGTCCCTTTGTGTGTTTTGTTTTACTGCCGATGTTCGCGAGCAAAAAGCTGCCTGTTCCGTAAGTGCATTTTGCCATGCCCGGTTTGAAGCATCCTTGCCCGAAGAGCGCGGACTGCTGGTCGCCGAGGTCGGCTAAAATGGGAGCAGAGAATCCCACCAGATCTTTTCTGATCGTACCAAAATTGCCATTGGATGGTATCACCTGCGGCATCATTGATTTTGGCACTTTGATAATTGAAAGCAGCTCATCGTCCCACTTCATGTCATCGATGTTAAATAGCATCGTTCGCGATGCATTGCTCGGTTCGGTGAAATGATTTTTCTCTTCGGTCAGATTCCAGATCAACCAACTGTCGATGTTGCCGAACAATAATTTCCCCTGATCTGCCAGCTTACGCGCGCCATCAACATTGTCCAAGATCCATTGAATTTTCGGTCCTGAAAAATAAGCGTCTGGCACAAGCCCTGTTTTTTCGCGAATCATGTTGACGTGTTTTTCTTTCAAATCTTCGGCGATTTCCGAAGTTCTGCGGCACTGCCAGACAATGGCGTTGTAGATTGGTTTGCCCGTCTCCTTATTCCAGACGACGGTTGTTTCTCTCTGATTAGTAATTCCGATTGCCGCAATATCAGTCGCTTTGATGCGTGCATTTTTTACAGCATCTTTAATGCATTCGATTTGCGTGGCGATGATTTCTTCCGCGTCGTGCTCGACCCAGCTTGGCTTTGGAAAGATTTGCTTGAACTCTTTTTGCCCGACACCCAGTACGCTTCCAGACGGGTCGAACACTATTGCTCGACAGCTTGTTGTTCCCTGGTCGATGCTCAAAATGTACTTGTTGCCTGCCATCTCGCCCTCTCAATCCCGCCTTATCAGAGTCCTGCGGCAATTTTTACAAAACGGTGCCGCCGAAACTGGGGAATCATAGCTGACTTTTGGTATACAGAGATTAGAATGGTCATGTGGTTTTCGAGAGGGGAGATAATGCTTCCAGGTACGCCGGATTCGATTCTTGATGCTTGTTGCAAGATTTGCGGGAAACCTTTGGAACCTCTCCTACCCCTGCCTGCCCCTCCCGGTGGCGGTGCCAAAACCTGTGAATCCTGCGGCGCCAAGGTTTGCGCGTCTCACTACAGCAGCTCTCGCAAGCGCTGCGTGAAGTGCACTGCCGGTCAGGACACCTGGTGCAAAATACCGGTCCCGCCGCAACTGTAAGGCTTTTGGGGCGAAACCTTTCGCCTGGACGCTCTTATTTATAGATTAAAGGTGCCTGCGATGGGAAAAACCCCCTCCCCACATGGGTATGTCCGGCCGTATGATGCCGCGTAACACTCCATAGGGCTCGAGAATGAATCAGGGACGGCATTTTTTATCCAAAGTGATTATGGTAGCGGTCAGCGCACTTCTTATATGCGGTCTCGGTGCCCAGTCTTCGCTGGCTAAAAAGCACCAGGATTCGGCAGGTCCGTCCTTTGGAGACGTAGGGGTATCGTCCTCATCTTCCCATTCAAAACACAAAGCCAGCGCCTCGTCGGCAAGTCAGTATCCGTCCGACGCAGACAATATGATGCAGTATGGTCAGCCTGCTTATGGCTATGAAGCTGGAAAAGCCGGCTACTACAATAATGGTGGAAACGGCGGTAACAACGGCAATCAGTCGGCCGTAAAACTTCCTTTCAATAGTTGCTGCGGCAAAGCGACACGCAACAGCGCTAACGCAGCGGCAGGTTTGCCTGGTGGATACACGACCGGTAATGGCAGCACGCCTGCTTTCAATCCAATGGCAAATGGCTCTTATGCAAACCCGCGCAGCGCATATGTCGGCGCGGCAACCAACTATGGAACGACAGTGCCCGGGATGACACAAGCTGGTGTCGCAGGTGGTGGCGCATATGGCAGTCAAGGTCAAGTGCCTGGCATGAGACCGGTGGGGAGTATGAATGGCGGCAGCGTTCCACTACAATATGGCAGTGGTGTGCCAGGAACGTCGTTTTAATCGAGACCGCGCTTGAATGAATTAGAACTTGCCCAGGGCAAGGAAAAATCGACCGTCATCAGAGCTATTGAAGATCTTGGATGCAATGTCACTGCGCCGCAGTTGGCAGCCAGCACGGGGTTTCCGCTCGCGCGTTCTCAGCAACTTCTCAACCTTGTCGCGTCTGAAACCGATGGCGACATGGTCGTCTCTGACAAAGGCGATGTTGTCTACAAATTCCAAAAGAATTTTGCAGC
>JACMKL010000532.1 GCA_014380105.1 Candidatus Melainabacteria bacterium | reverse complement strand
GACTCCAGTCAAAAAATCGCGCGTTTGGTTTGTCTGAAGCGACTGCGTCTTCCGGCGAAGAAGAAGAAGAAGAAGAAGAAGAAGAAGAATGCTGCGCGTTGCGAATCATCGAGCACGCTTCGTCAATGATACGCTTCTCGACCTTACCGCCGCCAACTGTTCCGTAATAAGCGCCGTCTGCTGTTACAAGCATCTTCGCGCCAGCATCTGTCGGTACACTGCCTGTGACGTCGACGATAGTCGCGCACACAAATGGTGTGCTCGAAGCAAACAAGTCACTCATTTTTTCGTAAATAGTGATCAAGAAAGAGACCTATGACTGGGGAGGTTAATGCTCCCATAGCTTTCCAGTACCTGCATAAGCTTGCCATTTTTTACCCGTCCGCCCTAATTGTTAAGCCGTGATTAACAATTGCGATAGTTGACAAGCCCTAACCTATACTCGGTTTATCAGGAAAGAAATACGAAAGGTTGCCGAGAAAGACCCACTAGCCGGAGCTAGAAAAAACAATAAACCGCCCATCCAAGGCGTTTCTCACCAAACTCTACAACTTCCCAAAAATCCAAAGACCAGGCGAAACCACAGAAGCGTTTGCCGATTTCTCGCATATTATTTGAAGGAAAAAACGAATGTTAGGCTCTATAGTCCAACCGCTACATTCAAAAGAAAAACAACAAGTCCTGAAAGCGATCAATGAATTAGGATTTGCTGTCACACCAGAGAAAATCTCACTTAGCACCAACTTGCCGCTTGCCGCCGCAACGCAACAGCTAAATCTAGTTGCCACCGAAACCAGCGCCCATCTCGCAGTTGATTCCGCTGGGGCACTGCACTATCAATTCGCTCCGGGCTTCGAGAACGCCTACGTTTTCGACATCACAAAACAACTTTTCCGCACAAATGGCAATTTCGCTTTCAGGCTAATGCGCGTGACCATGCGAATTGCGGCTGCGACATTTTTATATGTTGCGAATTTACTAATTGCATTGCTGCAAATCGCTTTCAAACTAGCTTTCGGAGTAATCTTAATTGCCTCACTGATCGCAATCTGCGTCGCTATCGTGGCTGCTGTGTTTGGAGCAATAGCCTCCCTGTTCGGCGGAGGAGATGGTGATGGCGGAGACATGGGTGGTGGCATTGATTTCAGCTGGGTAGGAGACACCACCAGCGGAGTCAGTGATTTCTTCTCTTCAGGTTCGACCTGGGATTTTGACCTTGGACACTCTACCTTCGATCTGCTCAATCTAATCAGCTGGAACTATTGCTGGCACGATCATCCAGACAGCTCGGTGGGATATTCTTATGCATTTTTACCACAAGGACCAGCGCCAAGCCAAAACACAGCATCCATCTCATATGATGCTGGGCAGCCATATGCGCAGTATGGGCAAATTGAAAAACCGCGCGTTAGTTTTATGGCAAACTGCTTTTCATTCCTATTTGGTGATGGCGATCCCAACGCGGATCTAAAAGATCGTTATTGGGCGCAAATTGGCCTGGTGATCAAACGCAATTATGGCGTTGTTGTGGCAGAGCAATTGGCTCCATATGCTGGCGACGACAGTAACAGCGAAGACTGGATGTTGCCCATTCTAGTGCACTTCAACGGCACGCCCGAAGTAACGGAAAATGGCAATATTCTGTATGTATTCCCTTCATTTACGAGTGAAGTCAGCAGCCCTACTCCGTCGTCCGCAATTAACACAAGTGGCTCAGACCCACTGAGAGACTTGTATCGCGTCCACCTTAATCGCCAAAAAAACCTGCCTAAAGCAGACTCTCAACGTGCACAGAATACACTGGCTAAATATTTGGAGGAGCGTCACTGGCAATTTACACTGCAAGACGGCGGCGCCAGCTTGGTTGTGGGGACTCTGGTAATGCTCAATTTCATTGGCAGTTACTGGTTTTACACAACAAGCATGACGACAAAAATGCTCGTGCCTTTTCATGGACTTTCAATTTTCATGCTCATTTACGCTGCGTTTTTCTTGATAGTTCCAGCTGTTCGTTTTGGCGTAATCAACTGCTTAAACATCGGGATTTTTCAGCGCAATGCGATGCGAGCACAGCATGCCAATGCCCTCAATACACCTGATCACAAATTGAAAACTCGGCTGAGCGAAGCTTCCACTCTCGCAAATGAATTAGGGCTTAGAGAAAGTGCCACCATCGTTTACAGTACAGAGACCGATATTATCGAGCAAGAATTCACAAGACCAAAACTCAACCTCTCCCGCAGCCGAAGGTAACGAATCCAAATTTGAGCAACAACCCGCATGGCCAAATGGTTATGGGCACAAACGCAGAAACGGGCGCCAGGGATTGTTACGGAGTTTTAACTCAGCAGGAACCTTTGGATTTGTCGCCGGTCTACCTCCAGGAAAACAAACATGTGGATTGGCAAGTGCCTGGTCCGCTGAGATGGAGAGAATCGTATATGAGAATTTCAGTTGCAGCTTCGCTAGGAATCACGAGTTTTGCCCTCTCGCTTATTCTGTCGGCAGGCGCATCAGCGGATACCGTAGTCAAAGAACAGTACATATCTACTTACGACCCAGGTGTTTTGGTTACAACCATCACAACTCGTCGCAGCCAACTCGATAAGTTGTACGCCGATGCGGTCGCTAAAAATCTTTTCGAACAAGCAGATAGAGATTTGCTTAAAGCGGAACTCGAACGAATTGCCGCTGAAGAAGCAGTCGTAAGAACACTTCAAGGTTCATTGGCGAGTAGCAAAGTTGTCCTTCTTGCAAGAGATTTAGACACCATTGGCGAAAGAATGAATATCGTTTTGAAGCAACCAGTCTTCGTTCCAATCGTTGAAGGATCACACTTCACGATCATGGAAGGCAAAGTTGTCGAACTTGATGACGTTGCAAAACGCCGTTGGGAATTGGAAGGCAAAATAAGTAAGTTCTACCTCGAACGCAAAATCTCAGCTGACCAAGCCAACTCATTGCGTAAGCGCATGGACATCATTGCTTCAACAGAAGCTGGTATGAGATCAGACGGAGATCTCAGCCTTATCGAAGGTCGCAAACTCTATGGCGAATTCGACAAAGTCGGATCTGACTTGGATCACGACGCTAAGAAATAATTCAAAATCAGTTTGCTAAATAAGCAATTTTGATTAGAAGTTATGGGCAAAAGAAGCTCCGTCTAAAAGGGCGGAGCTTCTTACATTCAGGGAACTTTTCTATATTTTCAAACTCTATAATCGTGGCGTAAGGGGAGTATTTGATTTATGCGTTATTTGGCGTTGGCGACAGATTACGATGGCACAATTGCCGCCGAAGGACGCGTGACAGAATCCACTCTTGCAGCATTAAAACTGGTGAAACAATCGGGACGCAAGCTCATTATGGTGACTGGGCGCGAGCTACCGAGCCTGATTGACCATTTTCCAGAGTACGAAATTTTTGACATTATCATTGCAGAGAATGGCGCACTCATATACGAGCCACATTCAAAAAATGAAGTGCTCTTGTGTGAGCCGCCCAACCAAGACTTGATCGATGCACTCATAAAGCATCAAGTGGAGCCACTTTCTGTTGGCAGAGGCATCCTTGCCACATGGCTTCCGCACGACGTGATTGTCCTCAAGTCAATTCAAGAATTAGGGATTGAATCGCAAATCATCTTTAACAAAGGTGCGGTCATGATTCTTCCGCCAGGCATCAATAAAGGCAGCGGACTGACAGCAGCGCTCAAATTACTTGGTCTCTCCGCTCACGACGTGATTGGTTTTGGAGATGCGGAAAATGACCACGCTTTCCTATCAGTTTGCGAATTTTCTGTTGCCGTAGGCAATGCACTTCCGGCTTTGAAAGAGCGTGCCGATTATGTTTCCGCAGGCAAGCGAGGTGAAGGCGTCGAAGAAGTAATCAAAATGATGTTGGAAGATGACTTAATCTCGCATAGCCCTGCTCGTCACTTTCTGTCCATTGGCGACAAAAGCGACGGCACGAAAGACATGATCGATCCATACAACACGGGTATTTTGATTTGCGGAAGTTCCGGAGCGGGCAAATCCACAACTACACTCGGAATACTCGACCAGCTCTGCAAAAGTAATTATCAATTTTGCTTATTCGATCCGGAAGGCGACTATGAGAATTTTCACAACGCTGTTGTAATAGGCGAAACAGAACGAGCGCCGACAACCGACGAAGTTCTCCAAATACTCGCCGACCCGGACAAGAGCGTGATCGTCAATTTACTGGGCGTGGCTCTCGAAAACAGACCTGAATTTTTCACAGAACTTTTGCCTCGTTTGCAAGAACTGAGAACATCTCACGGTCGACCGCACTGGATAGTCGTCGACGAAGCGCACCACTTATTTCCTGTTGAATGGAAAAAGATGGCGCGTCTGGCACCGGACAACCTGCGCTCAATTCTAATGATTACTGTTCACCCGGAGCTACTTGCTCCAGAAGCTGCTGCTTCAGTGGATTTACTTATCACAATTGGCGCCCAGGCAATCGAAAAAATCAAAGTGTT
>JACMKL010000531.1 GCA_014380105.1 Candidatus Melainabacteria bacterium | reverse complement strand
TAACTGTTTTTCAAAATTGGTGAGAGCTTCGTCGCAGCTGTTTTTAATTTCGTCGACCGTGTTTGCGGAGCGAATGCCAAGAAGGACGGCATTGCATAAATGGAAGACTGGAGCCATCGCCGGTTGCGCGTCTATCAGCGCCTCTGATGTATCAGTCAGCACTTTCTTGAGCTCGGCTGGGTCAGTCTCGTCTTGCAGGACTGTCTGGAAAATTGTGATCGCTCTGAGAGCTACTTCTGCCGCGCCTGACAACAGGTCGTCGCGAACCGGTTGCACCAACTCACTTATTTGCGTGGTTTTATCCATGCTCCACTCCCTTATGCTGTCGAAAACCGTGAGGTCCTGCTTCAGTTTATAGGCTTTTCAACCAGCGTGCTTCAGAGAGCAATCAAATGACGGCGGGTTGTAAAGACAGAGAGGCCGCCGCATCGCGGTGTTTTGCCAGATATTGAGTTTTTTCCTCATCTTGCAAATGGCTCCAGGGAAGAATTTCATCTTCAGGAATATTTCGGTAAATATAATAGTCTTTGACTGGCGGTGTTCCGACAGTTTCTTTCATCTGCTTTTTCCAGGCGCCCAGATTTCCGGAGTTTTCCGCAACTGCTTGAATTAACGGAGTCAGGCGCCTGTCTCCGCGCGAAAGTAGTGTCTGAATATCGCTCCAGTTGTGGCTTTCAGGACGAACGTCAATACCAATTTTGGCTAGATTTTTGCGTACGTATTCGAGTTTCTTCGCACAAGTTTTGTCTCGCCCGTACCACTGAAAAGGGGTCTGTGCCTTTGGTACAAACGAACTGATGCCGAAAACAAAGCGCAGGCGCTTATGTGTTTTTTTGAGCATCGTCATTAGCCTGACTGTTTCTTCTATATCTTCTTGTGTCTCATGCGGCAGTCCGGCGATGCCGTAAAACTTGATAGATTCAAGACCTGCTGCTTCAATCATATCGACCGCATTTATGATTTCCGCTTCGGTCAAGTTCTTTTTCATAATTGCGCGCAGGCGCTCTGAGCCAGATTCGATCGCAATGGTGACTGATTTTTGACCTAGCGTTTTTAAGACAGAGAGCGTTTTGGCTGAAACTGTATCGGCGCGAATGGAGGCAATTGAAAGACTTAAGTCTGTGCGAGTTTTTAGTCTTTCGGCGATTTCGTCGAAACGGGGATGTTCAGTCACGGAAGGACCAAGCAATCCGATTTTGTTTGTGTGTTCTAAACCTGTCTCGATTGCGTGAATGAGCGAATCTACGTTGGTTGAGCGGAAAGGGCGAGTCAAATAGCTGGCGAGACAAAACCGGCATTCTTGTGGGCAAGAACGCACCACTTCAACCAAAAACATATTTCCCCATGCTGTGTCTGGAGACAAAATTTGCGTATGAGCAACATAGTCTTGAGGGGGCGTGAAAATGCGTTTTCTGGGTTTGTCGGGAATCCCGTCAAAAAGTGGTGCTATTGAAAGGATGCCACCATCATTTTCACTTTCTCTTGATTCGTATTCGTATTTGTATAGCGCTGGAACATAGATGCCATCAGTGTTTGCAATCGAAATCAATTGATCTTTTCGATCGCTAATTTTTTTCGCTTCTCGATATGCAGCGATGAAAGAAGGGACGGCTACTTCGGCGTCTCCAAGTAAGACTACGTCAAAAATGTCGGAGAATGGCTCAGGATTGGCTGTTAGAACGGGTCCGCCACCAAAGACGATAGGATGATTTTCATTGCGGTCGCGGCTCGATAACGGAATGTCGTGTTTTTTGAGGAGCGCGATGATGTTCGAATAATCCAATTCCCATGAAAGTGTAAAACCGATCAACTGGCAATCCTTGATGCCAGGCTCTTCCATGTCTGTGAAGCCGCGAAAAATTTGGACGTCGTCGTCTTGATCAAGCAAGCTAAAGACAAGCTGATAGCCCAGTCCGGCCATTCCAACTGTGTAGGTGTTCGGGTAATACCAGGCAATTTTGAGGTCGCTACTGGTTTTCCGAGGACGTGGAAATAAAAATTTCTCTTTGGGAAACATGGCTAAAGGCGGTAAGACCAGTGATTTGGATACTATTCAAGAGGTTAAGTATAGATCGTTGTTGGCTCTTTAGCTCATATAAGGCGTTTTCGAACGCAACAGTCGCCTACATCTCCCCAATATTACTGCTCATGAAGCTTGTTTTTCCACTAAATTGCTCGAAAGATAAACAGGTTGAGCCTTTAAGGTCGTAGGGCTGCAAGTAGGAACGCTTAAGATAGGATAATTAACGCGTCGCCACTTGGCAGCCCGGTGGCGCACCGATTGTGGTGGCGCTCGGAAGGATGAAAATCTGAGAAGGGATACCGTATTTAGTGCGCTTTTTGAGTTTCGAAATGCAGTCAATTTGCACTTCTCAATCTCTAATAGGCCTCAAACAGATCTTTGTTGGATCTCGAAAAGGTCTCAATGAGATCTCGAACACACATACATCCAGCCGGTATCGGTGCTGATAAATCTTGTCTTCTAGGGCTCGCTAGGAGCCTCTGTGGGCGGTTCTGCGAAGGTGGGGAGTATGAAGTCCTTACCGCGAGATTTTTTTCAAAATGGGAGGTTGGCACCACTGTTAGTGCCTCCCGTAAGTGTAGGCACCATATATGAGGTCGTGGTCGTTTCTATCGCTGGTGGCAATGTGGTGGCAGGTTTTGATGCGAGAAAGTAGTTCTGACTGTCGCATTATGGATATGCAACCCTGTATAGCTCCAGTAGGCTTCTAATTGGAAGGTTTTGCCAAGTGCAAGATAGTCTGCTAGGCATCTAAAAGTGGTATCGCCGATGGCCCTACCTGGATTTCATTCCCAAAAAAAACTCCACCCAGAGGATGGAGTTTTGAGAAATTCTATGGAGTCGACTTTAGCTCGCCGCTCGCCCCGCCCGTGGTACCAGTTTGGACCAATCAGATCCTAGTTGGTTAAAGAATGAATGGGCATCGAGAACATCGTCGTAGCTGATTGGTGCACGATTTGAGAGCTTATCAATATCCTTCTTGGTCCAATCATGCGGGACTTTCGGACGCTCTTTTTGATTGCGTGGTGCTGTGCCGACAATTGCGACACCCAGGGGTTTGCTGCATGTATGGCACGTGACACGCACCACCAATACACCTGGCTCTTCTCTAAGTAATTGAATTCCTTCTGATGCAAAAGGGTGAGCACAAAATCTACAGAACTTCTGTTGGAAGTATTCCTGGATAGCCTGGAATCCACCAGCATGGTACTGTGCCATGGTTTGACCGCCGCTTCTAGTGAGGTGAGGTATCGAGTGATACCATGATCAGACGACTACAAGATGAACGGGAATCGAGCCTTCCTCCAGGGAAGACGGGACGCCCCATGCAAAAGATTATACTTGAACGTAGATCTCTTTGAGCATAGAGAATTAAAATTCGCCGAAGAAATCTGATAATTACGGACGCTGAGCAGAATGAGGGAGAACGAGTGATGGCGCATATTGAGGAAATATCCGCGATGGAAATTTTGGACTCGCGGGGCAACCCAACAGTCGAAGTTACCGTCGTGCTCGCAAATGGTGCTGCAGGACGTGCAGCGGTTCCGTCAGGAGCCTCTACAGGCAGCTTTGAGGCAGTTGAACTGCGCGACAAAGATCCAAAACGCTTTCACGGAAAAGGTGTTTTGAAAGCTATCAACAATGTCAACGAAGTCATATCGAAGGCGCTCGTTGGCGTCAATGCATTCGATCAAACGCATATCGACCTTGAGTTGTTGAGACTTGACGGTACTGACAACAAATCTACACTTGGTGCTAATGCCACCCTTGGTGTCAGTCTCGCTGTCGCTAAGGCTGCTGCTAATGCAGTAGGCATGCCACTCTTCCGCTATGTTGGTGGCGTATCGGCTTCATTGCTTCCAGTGCCTATGATGAATATTCTCAATGGTGGCAAACACGCAGATGATGGTGTTGATTTCCAAGAATTTATGATCGTTCCTTACGGCGCAGAGACGTTCTCTGAGTCATTGCGTTGGGGCACTGAAATCTACCAGGCACTAAAGGCAGTACTACACAAAAGAGGATTAGCCACCGGGGTTGGTGACGAAGGTGGTTTCGCTCCTTCGCTAAAAACTAACGAAGAAGCGCTTGAACTCATTGTTGAAGCGATTATTCAAGTCGGCTTAAAACCCGGCGATCAAGTTGCACTCGCATTAGATCCAGCTTCTACTGAATTCTACGAAAATGGTGAATATCGTCTCGCTACTGAAAACAGATCACTTTCTGGAAAAGAGATGGTTGCCTACTACGAAAAGCTCGTTAGCAAATATCCGATCATCAGTATTGAAGATGGTTTAGCTGAAGACGACTGGGATACCTGGAAGTTGATGACTGAAAAAATGGGCGACCGAGTACAACTGGTAGGCGATGATCTATTCGTCACGAATACTACTCGCATATCTCGTGGTATCGAGAGTGGTGTCGCGAATGCAATTTTGATCAAGCCAAATCAAATTGGTACTTTGACCGAAACTTTGAAAGCGATCGAGTTAGGTCGTGAAAATGGCTACGCCAGCATGATGAGCCATCGTTCAGGTGAAACTGAAGATGCCACCATCGCTGATTTGGCTGTCGCCACTTCCACCGGTCAAATCAAAACTGGTGCACCATGCCGTTCGGAAAGAACTGCAAAATACAATCAACTGCTAAGAATTGAACGTGACCTTGGTCGCAGTGCTCAGTTCAGAGGCAAAGATTCTTTTGCTCAATTCCGTCCAGGACAAAAAGCTAAGTTGGCAGCAGCAGCAAAGTAATTGCTGAAAGCCAATAGGCTTTCAATCAATTGAAAATCAAAAAACCTTGCCTTCGTGGGCAAGGTTTTTTATTTGTTTTTGCGAGTCAGACCTTCGCTGTCAGTCAGTCGATACAAATTGGATATGGTCCGGTATCTGCCGACATACTGCCCATCGACATATTGGTCTATATAGCTTTTGGCTGTCATTTGGCTATCGGAGAGTTTCGTAAAATCATCTCTAGAGCGCGCTGCCCACGCTCCTTTCACTCCATCTGCCCAGTAATAGTTGGTTCGGTCAACCCGTGCTTTCTCCTGGCTAAAGGAGACCTGACTGGCTTCCGCCTCAGTCCATCCAGGCTGCACCCAGGAAGCAACCGTACGACCATCAGGCACGCGCCTGAATGTTATCTCCGATACACTTTTCTGCCCTGCCAAAACTGCCGAAACCCCCGAATCAACTACGGTGGTTTCGCATTTCCAAGTGCCAGCAAATGCTTGAGGAAAAGAATTGGGAAGAAGAGACGCGGTCATCTTCTTATCATCGATTGCCGGGGTTAGCTCTTCAAGGTGACCATGTAATAGTGTCGCAGCCTGAGCGCTTGGACCGAAATTTCCGAAAAAACTGAGGGCTATGGCAACTATTCCCGCTGCGTTTACTGAAAGCTTGATAGCTTTCGTTTTAGGGGCGCAGAAGCTGGAACGAGCCATTGTTGCCATAATGTTTCGAGGAATTGAGCAGTCACTTCATATATATTCCACCCTCCATGACTGGATTAACCCGCCAGTACCAAAGTTCCAGCCTCGATCAGCTTAATTAAGATTTGCCCTTGTGTTCGGGTCGATGGAAAACTTTTTTCAAGTGGTAACATGGTCCCTTTCTATCAGAATTTCCATATATAGATAACTCTATACATGAAAGGAGACGGTTGTCAGTGAGTAATCAAACAGTTCCGGCGGCAGAAATTAAGGACATCAACCTCAAGGCCGAGGGAAAGCAGCGCATTGAATGGGCTGAGCGCGACATGCCTGTCCTTAAGCAAATTCGTGAGCGTTTTAGGAAAGAACAACCTTTTAAGGGACTGCGCGTTTCGTGCTGCGCACACATCACTACTGAAACCGCCAATCTTGCCCTGGCTTTGCAGGCAGGTGGAGCTGACACAGTGATGATCGCGTCGAATCCACTTTCGACCCAAGACGATGTCGCAGCTGCATTAGTTGGCGAATACGGAATTCCAACCTACGCTATCAAAGGCGAGGACATTCCTACCTACAACCGTCACATTCAAGTTGCCCTCGATCACAAACCACATTTGATTATGGACGACGGATCTGACCTGGTTGCAACCCTTATTCGTGACAGAAAAGATCAAGTCAAAGAAGTTATTGGCTCAACGGAAGAAACCACCACTGGTATCACTCGTTTGAGAGCGATGGAAAAGGATGGTCAGCTGAAATTTCCTGCCATCTCTGTAAATGATGCTCAAACCAAACACATGTTTGACAACCGCTACGGTACCGGTCAATCAACTTTGGACGGTATCATCCGCGCCACCAACAGATTGATCGCTGGTCGCAATGTTGTTGTGCTCGGCTACGGTTGGTGCGGGAAGGGTTGTGCGATGAGAGCGAAAGGCTTGGGTGCCAACGTTATCGTCACCGAAATTGATCCTATTAAGGCAATCGAAGCTGTAATGGATGGTTTCCGTGTAATGCCAATTGCTGAAGCCGCATCACTTGGAGACTTGTTCATTACAGTCACAGGTAACCGCCACGCAATCGATGGACCGCACTTTGAAAACATGAGAGACGGCGCGATTATATGCAATTCTGGTCACTTCGATATAGAACTGAATCTGGTGGCACTCGAAAAACAAGCGACAAGCAGAAGACCAATTCGCGGATATATGGATGAATTCGTTTTGAAGAATGGCAACCATGTTTATGTATTGGCTGAAGGTCGCCTCGTCAACTTGTCATGCGCTGAAGGTCACCCTGCAAGCGTTATGGATATGAGTTTTGCTAATCAAGCTTTGGCGATGGAATACCTTGTCAAAAACAAAGGCAAACTCGAGCCTCAAATTCACACGCTTCCAGAAGCTGTCGACCAAGAGATCGCAACTCTTAAATTGCACTCACTTGGTGTGAAAATTGACAAGCTCACTCCAGAAATGACTGAGTACATGAACTCATGGGATTCAGGAACATAATCAAGTTCCTCACCGAAAATCAGAAAATAAGAAGAGCCGCCAATCTGATTGGCGGCTCTTCTTATAGTTATTTCGAAATTCTCGCGGAGTTCCTTTTAGTTGATTTTTTGGAACATGTATCCGATACCGCGCGCGGTGAGAATTAGATCAGGATTGGATGAATCTTCTTCGAGTTTTGAGCGCAGTCTGCTGATGTGAACGTCAACCACGCGGGTATCAATTCTGTGGTCAGGAGGATAAGCCCAAACTTGTTGAAGAATTTCACTTCTCGAATATGGTTTGCCTGAATTT
>JACMKL010000530.1 GCA_014380105.1 Candidatus Melainabacteria bacterium | reverse complement strand
ATTTGGCTATCAGTAATAATGACTGCCAGACCGCGTTTTGCGCCTTTCTCAGCTTGTGCGCGCACATGAGCAACATAGTCTCTTAAGACCGGGAGCATGACCGTGCCCTTACCGTAATATTGTGGTCCAGGAAATTTGTATTCCTTGGCTTCAACTCCGGTGAGATCGCCCACAACTTCAAGCTGTGAGCCATCTCCGGTTGCCCAGTAGGCAACTCTCAAAATGCCGTCTTTGTCTTTGGTTGCCAGATACTCCAGCATCCAGCGCATTTGAGGCTCGACTTGATTGCGCACGCCGCCTAGTTTTGCAAGAACACCGCGCGGACCATACTCGTCTTCCATACTTGCGGAGCCGTCCATATAGAGGGCGACATCAAGTCCTTCGACGGTTGGGTCGTGCAGGAGTGTAGCGAGAATTGTGCCGTTTTTGTTGTGTACATCAGAAAACGGCTTAACGATTGTTTCGTGTTTATGACTCATTTAAATTTTCCTTCTGGAAATAGATGCAGCATTAGTGATGATCGTCGTCGTCATCATCAGGTAGTGGCTGCGTGAATTTTTGACCATTGACTTCAAGCGTGAAGCTATGCGCGTCTTCGCCGATTTTAAATTCCAAAATGGCGGGTAGTCTGGATTCGTAGCGGGCAAGCACGCGACCTTTATCGTCCGTGATAACGCCGCCGGAAGCGACCGTCATACTTTCGTCAACGAGCACTGCGACTAGTTCTGCCATGTCTTTGACTTCTTCAGCAACACGGTGGCACCAGAGGTGACCGAAGCCTTCATACTCTTCGTGACAAATGTCTTCCATTTGTTCTTCATCAACGTCTTTACCGACGCCGACTAGAATGAAGTTGAGCTTGGGTAGCTTACCTTTGGTGATCAGTCTGACCAGGTATTCGCAATATTTTTTCACTTCATCGGCGTCGTGGATGACACCATCTGTGATGAACACTGCACAGCCTTGACGAGCACCTTTTTCAGCTTGCTCTTCCATGTATTCTACGAAATCTTCAATGGCAGGCTTGAGATTGGTTTGATTGCCGAATCTTTTGGGACCTGGGAAAAGGTAGCTTTTCACATCTTTTCCTTGCAGTTCGCCGATCAATTCGATCGATGTTGCTCCGCCGCATGCCCAGTAGGCTGTGCGCAGGAGACCGTTGCGGTCTTTGGTCGCTAAATATTCGAGAATCCAGCGCACTTGAGGCTCGACAGTGTTGTCGACTTTGGCGGGCTCTTTGCCGAAGATCCAGTTGAGAATTCCTGCTCCAACTTTCTTGTATTCGTATTCGTCAGACATGCTTCCGGAGCCATCCAGATAAATTGCCATGTCCAGCCCTTCGACAGTTGGATCATGCAAAAGCGTGGCTCTGACTTCTCCGTGTTCGAAGTGAATGTCGGAAAATGGTTCTACCGGTCTTTCATGAACTTTAGTCATCGAGCTTTTACCTTCAGGTATGTTGTAAAACGGGATTCCTTTTTATCTTTTTCGCTTTTTATCGCTTTTGGCAGCTTCACTTAAAATCATTCATCCAGTCTGCACTGCCTTGATTTTCGTTGGCGATCTTTTCGTTTTTTCTTTCCTTTTTAGTTTCTCCACTGGCAGGTGAGATATTCTCTTTGCCCGCTTCTTCCCCACTAAAATCGTTCATCCAGTCAGGTTTAGTCTTTAATTTCGTTTCTGGTGGTTTTGCAGCTGCCGCCAAATTAGACATCATCGTCAAGCGCGTTTCGCCTGCATCCTGTGGGCGGTGTTTCTCAATAAAATCTTGCATCCATTCGTTGTTACGAGGTTTGCGGTTTGCTGCCGTTTGTGGTGGCAAATTTTGCCCTTGTGGTGTCCGAATAGTCGGTGACGGCGCAGATTTCGAGCGCGAGCCGTGAGCGCGGGCTTCGGCAGAAACAGTTCTGACCCGATTGCGCAAAGTCTTGATTCGAGAGGTCGGAAAATCTCGAAGTTCGTTTAGCGTCTGGGCCGCCACTGAAATGAAATCATCGATTGTGCCTTGTTCGGGAATTGGCATTCTGTCTTGAATGAGTTCGCCGAGCGCTGTTTTTAACATGCGAGGTAGAGTCATGTGCGCACCGGCTTTTCGAATAGCCATGTTGCCTTTTATGCTCCAGCCGTTGGTTTCCAGCTGATGTTCCAGCCAGGCGCGATTTGGAACCGGCAGGACAAGCTTTCGCAGTGGATGGCTGACCTTTTCCAAAGCCATGTCTTCTTTGAGCGCAGAAAGCAGGTCGAAGATTAATCCCGACACGACAATTTCATTCCAGGGCTCGCCCATCACGACTTCTGTTGGCATCAGGGGATACGCCATTACGAGTCCCTTGCCTTGCGCGATTTCCTCCTCTCGGTCGCCAGGGACAAGCAGGTTGAAACAGCGTTGAGTGGCGTTTGTGGAGGCGTCCTGGTAGTTGAAAGCGTAACGTGCGCCGTCTACCACCCCCGCCAATAAATCGAGCCTATTGATGGTGAGCTGACCTTCTACGCCGCGCTGACTTTCGGCACTCGAACTTGGAAACGGACCATAAAGTGTGCCAAACAAATAGACCGGGTCGTTGAGCCCGGGCGTTTCGGGCGGTTGCTCGAGCGCTTCCATGTAGAAAGTGTAAACCTGCGAGCAGTCAAGTGTGCGGGACGCGGCGCTGCCAATAACTTCGTTGAAAGCGAGATCTTGCTGAACTACCGCAGGCAAAGTGTCGAGGCGATCGCCTTCGGTGGCGCGCAAGTAGCCAGCCGAATCGATAGTGACAACCCATTCGCGCTCTGTGATATGGCGACCACCTACAAAGAAGCTGTCGATGGCGTGGCAAGGGTCGAGCGAACTCAAGCAGTCGGCGAACGAATCGTCGTTTGCTCGACTGACAAAATACCGCGGCAGTGGTCTCTGGGACATAATTCAGCTGTATGTACAGGATTTGAACGCCACTGTCAAAAGCGTTGCCACGTGGTGCCTGTTTTTTCGCTTGTAATAAGGTTATTTACCAGCTTTGCTTGGCAAGTTTTTCGCGAATTTCAGTTAGCATTTTTGCGAAGGTGTCATTCGGCAAAAATGACTTAGGGTCCGCGTGTCCTGTATCGTGGATGATCGGTCGTGGACGAGTGGCAACAAGGTCGCGAGCCAGTCCGGGATTTTGTTCAAATTTAGCTTCGAGAGCACGTCTCAGGATCGCGTGATGCTTTTCAGAGCCAAGCACGACTTGTTCGCCCATATAAGGTGTCACTTTCAAATTCGATGATTTTCCAGCCAATCGAGCTGGCAGACCGCTCAATTGAGAAATCTCAGCGCGTCTGGCGGGGTCTTTAAAGAGCAAACTGACATAAAACCCTTCCATCGACTCATACTTCTTTCCGTCAAGCGTGAAGGGGGTTTTGGCGAAGTTGGAAATTTCTTTTCCGATAGGCTCAGTTGATCGGCTCCAGGCGTTAAGTGGAAGGGCGTCTTTGCTCGCTTTGCCAAAATTAGATTCGTACAGATTTGATCCGAATCGTCCGGCGGCGCTGCCGAACAGGCCAGGTGCCGCTCCGAGGGCTACAGCATCAAATGTCGTAGCACCAAGTCTGCTGGCGAAACTTTCTGGTTGGGAGGAATTATTGTCAGAACTGTCGTGAGTAAGGAATGACCAGGCTGTCTGCAGGCTAGCCGCTCCTGCTGTTCCAAGAGCCATACTTGTACCAACGCCTCTGCCTCGTGTCGCAACCGCAATCACGGCACCCAGACTGAACGAGACGGCTGCGCGTGTTAATGATTCTGTCTTATTTTCGGCAGCTTCATGGGCGCGATTAATAAAACCGTCAGAAGCTTGGCTTAGAAATCCGCTCGCTTCTTCGGCAAGGGGATTGGGCTGTGCTTGGGCAGCTTCTTTAGCCAGTTTCAATTCAGCTTCTGCGATCTCAAACATGTTTCTTTGCGCCTCAGGTACTGACATGATACTTCCTGGCACCCCCACCAGCATTGGGGAAAATACGAACGGCAAATGCGTTGACAGTCGGGCGTCTTGGGGATTTCTCTAAGAGTCTGGATTATCGACTAGCGCTCGCAGCCACGCGGGCGCGGTAGTCTGCGATCAGTTGTTCGAATTGCTCTTTTCTGAACAGCTGGTTGAATCCGATGTTGTTATCTGTTCCTGCTGCTTTCCAGGTTTGCATCGCTTCGTCGATAGTTTTCCCATTTGCGATGACGTCGTGGAAAGCAGTGGTCAGGCCAGTGCGGTCTTCGCCGTGATAGCAATGAACATAAACATTTTTGCCGTCATCTTTGGCTTGCTTGAGGATGCGCTCGAATTCTTGCAAATCGTCCATCATTTTGTTGTATGTAGGCGAGCCACGCATTGGCCACTCATGCGGAATACCGAGGTTGCGGACAGTCGGTGCGCGATCGCCTAGTTTTGCTGCCCAGGTAATTTCGTCAGCCACTTTATCAAGTTCAATCTTTGTACCAGGCCCGCCTCTCAAATCTACAATTACACCAACATTCTCATTGGACACCAGCTTCTGTAAGTCAGCCTCAGAGCTAATTTCACCGCCCCGGTAGAGATTGTCTTCGATTTTTGAAACGGGTCTAGGTCTGCGGCTCATTTTCGGTGTGGGAATGCCGTTTTCTTTCAGCACTTGATTGACGAATGTCGAAATCAACGAGCGATTATTGGTTGGGTGACTGCGGTGAGGATTGAGCTGCGCCACATCAGTGTTTCTAGTTGCGTCGGCCGTCACATAACCAGGTTTACCACTAATAGCCTGCAACTCTGCAGCAGTAAATCCGAGTTTGTTTAATTCAGGTGTGTCGTAAATTTGTGGCAGAACGCCGTCGTGCGAGTAAATTACTTGTGGTTTAAAATCGAAAACATTTTGCAATTGCCCTTCTGGCAGGTATCCGCCTAGGTGAGCAATAATTACAGGCGCACCGGATTCTTTGATTGCCTCGGAAAGCGGTCTGGTAGTCGCTCCAACTCCTTCTTCAAGAGGCTTGGTGAGCAATTTTTCCGGTTGTCTTCCGGTGAACGAGAAGTCGTCCATGTAAACAATCACTTTGTCTTTGAATTTTGCAGGATTCGCTTGGAAATTAGCTGCAGTCACAAAGTTAGATGGTTTTAGATTTTCGGTTTTGGAATATAAGTGGTGCATCAAGTTGGCTGAACCATTCTCTTCGAGGCGTGTCAATATAACGACGTCATCGATGGTTTTGCCTGGCGGCAAGCTGCCCACCAGCTTCTCGTGCAAGCGATGCATATCGCCGAGCAAATTATCATAGGAATTTATGCGCAGAGAATCACGCAGCATGATAGCCGCTGCTTCTTTCTCTGCTCCTGTGAAATCGGCACCGTGCTGTCCTTTTCCGGCCGCCATTTTCTGTCTGTTTAAGAAAGTTTCGACGTCTTTGCCTTGGACATTGTAGAAAAGTTTTTCCTTAGGATTGAAGATTGGTCGCGAAATGCTTGAGTCCCAAATGACTTCAGGACTTCGTTGCCCGGTTTTGGTGGTTCTCGGTAAATCGTCGGCACGGATTATTTTCATGTTTGGAAATTTTGCAGATTCTGCATCAAGTTTTCCGGTCATAATTTTACGGATGGCATCTTGATCGGTAAGTGACGGATCGGCTGCTTTCAAGGCTTTTGCCTGACTGACTAATTCGGCAACTCTAGTTTGCATGCTTTCAGTGTTGCCGGTCATTTTGGCAATTCCGAGGTCCCAGGTATTAAGACCTGTGTCAAACCCGCTCACATCGCTGGCGTAAACTTTAGGCATCTTGTTGAGGAAGGCTGCCTGGTCTGGGTTTAGTTTAGTCAAATCATCAAGAATGATTACTGGATTGGAGGGTGATATACCTTCTGCCATTACACGCGCATCGAGAACTTTTACGTCAACTTCGATACCGCTATTGGTGCGCAATAAATATGCTAGAGCTTTGCCGGATGAGTCTTCATCGGTGGCTACAACAGTGATTTTCTTGGCACCACCTTCGTGCAATTCCTGAATTTTCTTGGCAATAGTTTCTAGTTGAGCATCCAGAGCCTTTCTCTGCATGTTAGGAACAGACTGCTCCAGAAGCTCTTGGGCAAGCAGGCGACCTTCTCGGTCTGATGCCGGAATTTTGTTGAGAATTTCCGCAAACTGATCTCTACCGATTGGAGGGCGATTCTGCAACTCTGCAATCTCTTTGCTGAGTTCTTTGATGCGCTCAGGTGAGACGACGCGATCTTTGGCTTTGGGAGCAGCTTCAGCAGCTTCTCTTCCCAGGTCATCGCTGACTCTTACTTTGTCGCCATCTTTTACTGCTGGCGTATCTTTTTCAGGTTTTACTACTGGCTGTTCGCCCTCGACTCTCGCGACCGTTGTGGCTGGGGCATCAACTTCTGGTTGAGTTTTTACAGCGACCGGATCGACACCGTCTGTAGTGTGAATTTTGGTTTCTACATGAGCGTTATCGGCGGCCCGCAATGCGACTGCTTCTAATGAGGATGATTCTTTTGAAAGTTGGTTGCGAACGGCACTCCAGCTTTTACCTGCGGCGAGCATTCCAGGCGCCAGGACGAATGCACCGGCACCACCCCCGAAGGTTCCGAAAGCCGCTGAAGTGCCAGCCATTTGTAGGAATTGTTTGAAGTCTTTAGCGTCGTAGCCTGCTCTAATAGAGCCCGATGCGCCACTTCCAGCCATGCCTGCTAAGGCATTAGCTGGCGTGCTCATGATCAATTGTTTCAACATCGAGCGACTTTCAATCTCGATCGCTTCGGCAAGGCTCTTCTTCAATAATGCTTGGACGGCTTTCTCTTCTCCATCTTTGGAAATTTGTTTGGCAAGGGCAGCAATTGCCTCATCAGAAATTTTGCCGCCTTCCTTGAGACCTTGTTTGACTAATTGTTCGGTGCCTTCTTTTAGTGAAGTTTCGGCTCCTTCGCGAAGGAGTGTTTTACCACCATTAGTGAGCACTTTTTGAGCAGCAGACTTTGCTACTCCTGCTCCCAATAAAGTTGTGAAACCGTCTGCAAAGCCCGTTCCCGCATCGAGCAAGCCTCTGCTGGCTAGGTCATAGTCTCCACCCATGATGGCCGCCTTCGTTCCAACTTTGAAAACCGCACCAGCTGCGCCTGTGTAAGCGAGTAAGGAAAGACTAACTCCGCCGGTGAAGAATGCACCACCGACGGCGGCTGCCGCAATTGTAGTATCAACAAGCGCATCAGCAAGGGCTTCTTTGGAGTCGGAATGCATGTCTGTTAGTTTTCTAACATTAGCAACGTAGTCGCGCATTTTTGATGGATCTTCAACTGCGATTCTGGCAAGCTGATTGATTTCATTGTCTAGCTGATAACCTGTGCCGTCCCAGGCTCTATCAACGAAACCGCTTCCGAAGCCGGAACGCGTTGTGGCCGCTTCGTTGAGAGCAGAAAGAAATTCTCCACGAGCGTCACGTGCTGATGCCAGGCGCATGACCTGACGCTTATCTTTACCGCCCAGCTCGGAGACCAGGTCGGCGGAGAGATCGGCGCCGTATTTACGTGCATATTCATTGCGGACTGTTTGAATGCGCTCTTGAACGATATTGTCGATTTCTGTTTCTGATTTTCCTTCTGCTTTTAAAGCGGTGCGATCTTGCAGTTGAGCAAAAGTTTGCTTGATTTCTTCTTCGCTAGTGCCCATGCCTACTTGATATGAACGCAGTTTATCTTCCGGGCGCATTTCACCTTGCTGCATCGATGCTAATGCAACTTTGCGCTCGTCGGCGCTCAGGAAGCCAAACACTCTATCCTGGAACGCTTTATCCGTTAGGATGCGCTGCTTGTCTGCATCGCTGGCATTGTGAATATCTTTGTAAGCACCCTGCTCGTCATCGTCGAAAATGCCCCGATTGAGATCCATCTGCAGCTCTGCAGACAGATGACCTGTTTCGATCAGCGGTTTTACATACTTTCTGTAATCGCTGGAGCCCATAGCCCTTTCAGCAGCAGTCTTAAACTGTGCCGCATAAGCTCTCTCTTCGTCTGTTTTTGGATTGTTGATTCTTTCTCTGAGTGCTTTGTCTTTGTTAAACGATTCTTGTATGTCTCTTACTACTTGCGCTTCGTCAGCATCTACATAAGAGGCTTGTAAATTCATTTTGTCGATTACTGACATCGTGGGTTTTTCGCCACGACGTACTTGTTCAAGAAGTCCGAAAGCAACTTTTTGTTCGCTTTCGTCCAAATTGGCTCTCAATTTTTGGTCGAGGGCTGAAGCGAATGCTTTTGCTTCTGCGTCAGTATTGCCTGGGGCGCTACCTTTGCGGTAAAGTTCGCGCTCTCTGTCCGTCATATTTTCGACGGCTTTATACATTTGCGCTTCGTTATTGTCATACCAGGCGCGGTTGTCTTCAATGGTATCGAGGACAGATCTTCTTTGTTGCTGACTGGCTTCAAATGACGGCTGAGATTTTTTCTCGTCGACGATTTTCATCGCTCTGGCGAGTTCGTCATCAGACAAATAGGTTTTTAGAACGTCTTGAATGCGGTCTCTTTGCTTCGGATCTGATTTCAATTTTTGCCAATCGTCTTTTGGCATATTTTCAATCGAGCCTATAACCTCATGCATACTAGAGTCATAGATTGAGCCTCTGTGATCGGCAAGTTTCGAGACAAGTGATCCGCCTTTTTTGGCAATCATGTCTTCCCATTTTGCCAATTCATTGATTTTGGAATCTCCCGAGTACCATGCTCCGGCAGCGTATTCGAGTGCTGCATGTGTTTTCGTGTAGTAGTCGAGCGCCTTTTGTTTTTCTGTTTCGGTAGCTGGTTTTTCGAGAGTCTCGTTATTGGCTATTTGCTTGCCCAGCATATAAGAATGGCGTTCGCTATCCGACATTTCGGAAAGGGCATGTTCAATAGCTTCTTCATTGTCGCCAAGTTTGCTTGTATTGTCTGTTACTTGTGTGGGGGCCGTCAGTTTGCCGTGTTCAGCATAATCTTGCACATGGCGTAAATCGGTGTTGCTTCCAAAGACGTTATACCAACCGTCTTCGAACTTGTTTTTGAGTTCGCTTTGCCCCTGCGGCGATGCATAATAATCACGCACAGGCTGAGGGGCGCGGCGCATGCTCTCCTGGAACATTTGGACGTCGCCGGATTCAACAGCGCGTTTTGCGAGTGCTGTGGTATCATCCACGGTGCGATGATCGAAACCTTTTAGATAAACTTTTGCAGCCGCTTTTGTATCTGCAGAAAGGTCGCCATTTTTTTCGATGGCATCGTTGAGCGACATTCCATAACGCTTTTGATATTCGGCGTTAGTTTGCGCGATTTCTGCTGACGTCATTGTTTCGAGCGTATTTCGGACAACTTTTTCAAGTTCGCCCGCAGAGCGACCGGTCCATTCTCCGCGTTCTGTGAGGGCTACTCTGATGGTGCCTGCGTTATCTGCGCCGTCTGGCTTTTTGAGCAGCGCCATTGCCTTGTCGAGATCAGAACCTTCCATCTCGGCTTTGAACTCAGCTTCTAAATCGCGACCACCATTTTCAGATTGGTATTTTTTGTTCCAAATTTCTGTGATCATTTGGCGTTCTGCTAAGGACTTTCCTTCCAATGCAGCGTAAATGCCATCTTCATCAGTACCTATGCCTGTGCCACCATTCATGGCATATTCGATTACGTCGGCTGCTTTCTCCATGGCATTGTAATTAACATCCTGACGCGAACCATCCGGTTTGCGCCACTGTCTATTTCCTGCCGAGTCTTGGTGGTAGTACGTGCCATCTTTGGCGACTTCAACAGTTCCTTGCCATTGCTTTCCGTCTTTGCTGTTTTTCCAGTTTTGTCCGTCGGTTGTTGTCCATGTGTCGGCGCCTTCAGTCTGGCGCGTGATCAGACCTTGCGCATTTCTCTCATATGTTCTCTTGACGCCTTTAGTATCTGTAGTTTCTACAACCTGACCGGCCTTGTTCTCGAGTCGTGTCGCTCCAGATGCGTCTTTAACACTCGTATTGCCGTCCAACTGTTTGGTGACAAGGGAATTGCCTTCGACGTAATTGTATTTGCCGTCCGGGCCGACCCAGGATTTTCCTTTGTGAATTTGACCTTTATCAGAAGTCCAATTTTCGCCGTCTTTGCTAGTCCAGGTTTTTCCTGAGTCTTTGACTTCAGTCAGCTTGCCATTTTTGTCGTGCTGAAATTCGCGGACTTGATTGTCTATTGATTTTGTTTTCGAGACACGACCATTTGCGTCAAAAGTAATCTGGCTGCCATCTTTGTTTGTGACTTCAAAATTGGACACTTTGCCGGTTTTATCGTAAGTGTACTTTGTGTGTGCTCCGGTTTCGTCTACAACGTTTTGAATGCGCGATTCTTTGTCGAAAGTGAGTTCGCGTCCATCAGTTAGTCCGACTGTACGATTGCCGGTTTTAAGGTCTTTTTCTTCGTATGTGCCATCCGTGCGCACTGAGACTTTCATCTCGCGAGTTTCATTTCCTGAATTCTTGCGCCATGTGGTACCGTTGGCAGTGCTCCAGGAGGCACCATTACTTTCTGTTACTTTTTTGACTTGTCCATCAGGTCCATGTTCGAAGGCGCGCCACTGTCCAGTCGTATCTGTTACGCGAGTGATTTTTCCAGTTGGGTCGGCGGCGATAATTGCCCCATCCGGTTTGTAGATTTTCTTGTCACCACTTTCGCTTACTTCTCGGTATAAGCCATCTTGAGCGGCTTCCCTTCTGCCTGCCCATACACTATGCGTCTTTTCGTTTTTCCAGTTGGCGCCGTCTGTACTTGTCCAGGTGCCTGTAGAATCGGTCATTTTGACCATTTTGCCTTCCGGACCATATTCAAATTGTCGCAGCTTGCCGTTTGCGCTCTTTATTTCTGTAACTTGTTCGAGTTCATTTTTTGTAGTGACGGAGCCGTCTTTGTTGACCTTCTGTAAGTGAATTACGGTGCCGTCTTTTGTTTCAGTCCAACCATCTGTGCGTTGAGATAGTTCTGTTTTATTTGTTTTTTGTTTGATCGTACCGTCTGATTCTACTGAAAGGGTCATCTGAACGGGCTTTTCGCCTTGCTTTGTCCAGGTTGTCCCGTCTTTAGTGGTCAGGGGAGGTTCAGCGTCGGTACGCATCGAAACAACTTTTCCGTCTTTGTATTCGAAGTGGTGCACTTTGCCATCTGCGTTTTTAACTTCAGTGACTTGACCTTCTGGATTGCGCGAAATTTGAGCGCCGTCAATCTTGAAAGTGGTAGTGTCGCCGCGACCATTTTTGACTGTTTGCGAACCATCTGCAGCTATCGTTATTTCGCCTGCTCTAGTTTGGCGAGTGGCTGTGTTCTGCCAGTTTTTTCCGTCAGTTGATTTCCACGTAGAACCATCAGGTTCGACGATTGCATTCAGTTTTTTATTTGCATCGTATCCGTAGCCACGCTCGACTCCGTTACCGTCTCGAGTGGCCACCACTTGATGATCTTTATTGAAAAGAAGTTCCGTGCCGTCATTATTGGTGCGTTTGGTTTCGATGCCCTGCGCATTAAAGGTGCTAACGCTGCGATCGCTGTTTCGCTTTATTTGCTGACCATCGGGCATTGTGAAAGAGTAGCTGCCATCCTTTTCTACGGTGACTGCTTTGGTCGGAATTCTTTCTTTAGAAGTACTCAGTACAAAAAACTTTCCGTCTTCAGAACGTTTCCACTCAGAGCCGTCTGTTTCGGCAATGCGAGTGATGTTGCCTTTTGGATCTTTGTCAACTGAAATTTGATCGCCATTGGCACGTTTAATTGT
>JACMKL010000529.1 GCA_014380105.1 Candidatus Melainabacteria bacterium | reverse complement strand
GGCGTCGATTACATCGTCGACACCGTCTCTTCTGAAAATGCCACCGCATCGCTCGCAATGTTGGCTCTCAATGGTTCTATCGCTTGCGTAGCTGGTCTTCCTGACCTGTCCCAAGCTCCTTTCCAAAAAGGAATCTCTGTTCACGAAGTTGCACTCGGTGGAGCTTACAAGTCAGAAGACGAAAGTGCTCTTGAAGAACTCGCTCGCATTGGTATCGAATTCGGTGCATTAGCCGCTAAGGGCAGCATCCGTCCGATGGTTGAAGAAACGGTATCTTTGGAAGAAATTCCTGATGCTTTAGTCAGATTGTCCATGCGTCACGTACGCGGCAAAATTGTTGCTAACGTTCCGCAAACAGCTCGCGAAACCAACGTCAAATAGTTCGACGTTAATCGAAACAGATAGAGTAGTGGCGAACCCCAGGTTTTCGGACCTGGGGTTTTCTTTCTGTATCTAATAATTGATTGTCAGACTAAAGAAAGCCGGTTTTGATATAACAAAGGTTAACGGTCACAGTGAGAGAGACTCTGAAAAGCCCTGCCCAGTATGTGTTTTGCGAGACACCGGGACAGCATCCTACCGCTTGGGCTCTTTCTTAACGAGTGATCCTTGGCAATCTAGCCAAAGTAGGGGACAATGCGGATCTTGGCAGTTTTAAGGAGAAAGCGTTTTGGGAAGTAATTCAGTTTTTGATGATGGCGACTCTCATTCGTCAAATATTGATCAGCTGGAATTAGCTTTCCGGTTCGCAAATGCCGCTCAGCCCGAGGAGCGCAAGACTGGTCTTGCCCATACAATCGGCATGTGGTCTCGTCCCTTCACCCTTGCGCACCAAATTCCTGTCTTCAAAAGAGTGTGGTTGTACGTTGCTATCATGGCTGGCTACAGCATTTTGGTTGACTGGATTGCCGATCAGAATTTCCCTGCCCATATGTTCAAAGAGTTTAGTGCTGTATCCTCGACGGGCATCATTTTGGGCTTGCTCCTGGTTTTTAGAACTAATTCTGCCTATGAAAGATGGTGGGAAGGTCGAAAACTCTGGGGCCAATTAGTCAACGACTCAAGAAATATCTGTCTCAAAATTCGTGCTCTTGACTCAATCAGTACTGCTGACAAAGTGCGTTTTGGCGAATTGGTTATTTCGTTTTCTTACGCTCTCAAGCATCACCTGCGCGACACCGTGCCAAGCAAATCATTGCCTGGTGTTGGTCCCCTGACTGAAAACGAAATCAAAAATCTACCTGTGCATGTCGCCGGGAAAATGTATGACCTTCTTATGGTCTGGCGCAAAGACGGACTTGTCGACGGTCTAATGATGTTGCAACTCGACAAGCATGCTGCCGCTTTCATGAATATCTCTGGCTCATGCGAACGCATTAAAAACAGCCCTATCGCTATTTCTTACCGCGCCTTCATGCGTCAGGGTATCGCGCTCAACCTGCTCGCCATGCCCTGGTATATGTCACAACAATTCTCTATTTGGTGGCTCCTGCCGCTGGTTTTGATCAGCACTTACTTCCTTGTCGGTATTGAATTGATTGCCGAAGATATTGAAGATCCGTTCGGTTATGACGGTGATGACCTGCCTCTGGACAATATCTGTGCCGGCATCAAAGACACCATCAGCCAGATTTTGAAAGTAAAAGACGACCGCAAATTCACACGTTCGATGGAAATGCCGCGTTTTGATTTGCTGAAATAGCCTTAGCAGGCTGTTCTAGTCTTTCTTTTCTGGATCGACTTCAACAATCAGCTTAGGCATTGAATTGGCACTCATCTGGGCTTTTAGCGCAGCCAATTCGTCATCTACTCCAATTTGCTTCTCGATATTTTTAAACTGATCGTCTTTGGCCATCTCACTCAACGCTTCACCGCGTGCTTCTTTCTGGCGAATTTTTTCTTCGATCTTGTCCATGCTGCTTCCTTTTGCATTCGAGAGAATGTCGTTGGCATTGGCGACTGCGTCTCCGGCTTTCGCTCTGGTAACCAGGTCTTTCTGCTTTATGCGATACTCGCGCAGTTTTTCTTCCATCTCTGAATAGCGGTCTTTAAGCGATTGCTTGGAATTGGTGGCTTCCTGAAGCTGCACCTCCAGGCTCTTCAACGCTTGCTCAACTTCGACTTTCTTAGTCAGGCATTGGCGGGCGATTTCATCATTCTCTTGAGCGACGGCTATGGCAGCGCGTTTCATCCATTGCTCTAATTCCAATTTGTTTTTCTCTATCTGTTTTTGAATTAGCTTCTCGTTTTGGATTGCTTCAGTAACAGCGTCTTTGAGTTGTTTGACTAATTTCTCTAATTCACTTTCACCCATCTGCGCCAAAATTTCAGGGGTCTCAAGTTTTGATACTCCCTTGTCCACCATGCCTTTCATTACATTTTTGAAGCGGTCAAACATCGACTTCTCCTTTAGATGAGGACAGAATAAATTGTAGCCGGGTTTCCAATTTGATTGAGATGAACGCTTAGTCTAATCCCAAAAATTCGCGCAATAAACTATGAAAATGATGAACGCCTGCTTCGTGTTGCGGTGAATAGCGACCGCTGTCATAGAAGCGTGAAGCCATGCCTCTTTGCACTCTTTCGACTATGTCTTCGTCTTCTCTTTCAACTTTGTCTAGCGCGGCGCCGGCACCAGTTGAGATTTTTGATTCGTCGAATACATATGTGAGAAACGAGACTTTTGTGCGGTCTACAGCCAGGGGAGTGATGATATTGATAGAAAGTCCCCATGGATAAAAGTTGAACATCATATTTGGGAAAAGGAAAAAATAATAGGCCGCTATATTGCGACCATGATCTGGACTGCTTTCTGGAATGTCGAAGCCTTCACCTGAAACGGAAGCATAGCCAACTTGCAGATTTGAATACTCGGCAAGTTCGTTTTCGTATTGCTTAGTATCGAGAGCAACAGCTAAATCTGGATGGACATAGGGAATATGAAAACCTTCCAGATAATTGTCCACATAAAGTGCCCAGTTGGCTCTCACTAAATAATCCCGAGAGCGCGATTGACTAAATGTGTATTCTTCAACCGGCAGAAAATCAAGGCGCTCACTCATTTGAGCTGTTAAATCGCTGAGTGAAAAAAGCGGTGTGTCAGTTGTGGTGGCAGCAAACAAGAATTTACGCCAGCTGCCAAAAGGCACTGACTGAAGCTGATCAGCTTCATTTGGAAAATCTTCGACGCCTTCAAAACCGGGGGCAGAAATCATTTGACCATCAAGTGAGAAACGGCGTCCATGATAGCGACAGCGCAGAGTTTGAGCGTGGCATTCGCCTTCAACGAGGAGATTGCCTCTGTGCGTGCAGACATTGGACAAACAATGAATCTGGTCATCGCTGTCGCGAGTCATGATGATGGGCTCGCTCAAACATCCGTCCAGCACTGAATGTGGTACCACCTGCCCAGGTGCTTTCAGTCTGTCGATATCTGTGACTAATTGCCAGCTGCGCGCAAAGATCATCTCTTTCATTTCTTCAAGAAGGCTAGGATCTTTATAGAACATGGAAGGCAACGTACGCTGACTGCCTATGTCGTTGTTTTGACCTCCCTTCACTTTGGTGTTGCTCCGTCAGCTGCCAGTTTTACTTCTCTGATTTTGATCAAGTTGCAGCCGCCTTTACGGGCAGTCCAACCTTTGACGGTGACGCGTTTTGCTACAAAGGGAAGCAGTAATTCTTTGCAGCCCGTGTACCCTTTGTGTTTTGCTGCAATAAATAACTCGCCCGTTTTTTCATCGAGGATGCCACAGCTCACTCCGCCGTGTATGCAGGCAAGCGCGCAGGCCTTGTGTTTCTCCCCACGCCCCGGCCCCATAACCTGAGAAGCATAACACCAGGCATCGACGACTTCGCCTGTCATCACTACTGCTTTTGTGGCAGGGACAAGTCGTTGTTTTTCAACGGGTATATCTGTCTGTCGCTGGCGCACATCTTGTGCACTGGACGGATCCAGGCATGAAAGCAGTGCGGCAAAACCAATAGCGAAAGTGAAAAGTTTTCGTGCGCTCACCATGGGCGGTGTCACCTCGTTGCCTCAACAGAAGCTGTTGAAGGAGGATTAGCAAGATCAATTTTCTTCGCCGGCTTGATCAGGTCTCTCAAATGCCATGCCCAGTTGTCCGGACGTCTTGCTAACTTGTCCGAAAGACTGTGTAAGTGATAGACGATTTGATCGTCGTCGGGTCGGTACGCATGCGCCTTCTGATAGCACTCGAGGGCGGCGTCGTAATTTCTTGCATAACGCTCAAGGTCAAGTCCCATGCGAAACCAGCCCCGTCCAAAAGTCGGGTCTTCTGCCAAACCGGCGCTGTACTGTTCCATTGCTAGTTTGTAATAGCCCATACCATCTAAGACATCCCCGAGGGCAAAGAAATAAGATGGACGTGGATGCTTACCGATTTTTTTGCGTGTTTCGGCAATTCCAGCTTCGACGTCTGCTTTTGATAGATGACGGAAAACGTCGTAAAGACGTTTCTTTTCCCTTGGATTATTTGATTCCGGACTGGAAGATGTTCCAAGTGTTATTAGAGACGGCTCAAGAGCCAATTTATACTTGCCTGCCCAAACCGCGCATGCTGCCAGATTGTCAGCGAGACCTTCCTTAAATGGCTGTTGAACAAATGCACGTCGCAAAGGCTCAATTGATTCTTCGAATTTTCCTGTGCTGGCGAGTGCCAGTCCATAAACTCTGTTAGCAGCTGCATAGCTGTAGTCGACTTTCAAATCTTTCAGAGCAAGGTCCCGTGCTTCTTCCGGGTTGCCTTTCATCAATTTGATTTCGGCAAGAGAAGTAGGCAGACCGAAAATTACTTTTCCTTTTTTCAGTGCTTCTGTATAAGTCGCCTCTGCTTCCATCCATCTGTTTTTGGAAAGCAAATAATTTCCGACCCAGAATTGTACTTCCGGATCTTTGGGAAATTTTTTCTTGGCTTCGTCCAATAATTGCATGGCAGAAGGGACTTGACCAAGTTTTATTTGACCCTTGATCAACTCGACAAATGCTTTTGGTTCGCCTGGTCCATATTGAGTAGCAAGTCGAAACTCTTCAACGGCACCGTCCGGCAAGCCGAGTTTCGCGTAGCAATTTCCAAGATACAGGTGAGCCCGATAATTCTTTGGATCTTGAGCGATGATGCGCTCCAACTGAGCGTAGACATCTTCTCCCAATTCGTCTTTTTCGACTTTCTTTTCAATAGTGTCGAGTTGCGCTTTAATCTCCGGTGTTTCAACCGCGAAAGTTTTTTGTTGGCAAATACTCAGCGAAAATGCGCAAAGTAGGCTGACTACGATCGCGCTTTTTTTAAAATCTTTAGTGATCACTCAATCAAATTCCGAATTTGTAGGATTGCACCATAAGAGTCCGGAAGCCAGGCTGTTTTGATGGCGAAATTCGCAACGTAAAACTATTTTTGCCCTTCGCTGCAGAAATCGACTTGTCAACAACGTCTTCGCTAAGCAGACTCCATTTGTAGGTCTTCAATGCTGATTTATACCACTCCAACACCTCACTTTCGCCCTCTTGAACTCCGAAAGTCATCCCCACGCGCATACCTGAGCGGTCTCTTGGATACTTTAGTCCGGTTACGAAAACGGCTCTGCCGGTGTATTGAGGAATGTCTGTCAATTCGATAGGCACGGTCAAGCGGTCGGACCGGTATTCGTTGGCATCTCTGGTTTGGGGCGTTTGCCTGTATCGATTCATGTTCGGCAACTGAAAGCCCTTCTGTTGCTGCTGTTGCTGCTGCGCTTCAATCGGCAGGCAATAGCTGAGCAACGCACTCTGAGCAAAGAGTGAGACAACTAAGCCTTGTTTGACCAGTTCTCTAATTCTCAAAGACATAGCGAGTCGATCCTCTTAGCGTTTATTTGACGGACTGATACAGAACTGCAAAAAAACGTGCCGGTAATCGAGTTTATTCGCCCGGCACGTCTATTACAGATTACCTTGTTCGGTGAATCTCAGCAGGGGCAATCCCATGGATCAGTATTTGCCTCTACGCAATTTCTGAAACGCAGAATACCTTGCAGGCAATTAAACCCTGATGAGCGTTGCCAGGTCATATCAGATTTGGTTCTGTCAGGACCGGAGCCGAAGCAGTCCCAGGGACTTGGGTAGCCTTGTTCTTCTTCGATGTTAACGAAATTGCGATTACCTGCGACCCAATTTGAAGTAGCGAAAGTACTTGGATTGTTGGCTGCTGGAACTGTACCGTCTGGCGCGAGGCTAGTTGGATTGATCCAGGTAGGCAATGACGATTGATTTGACAATTGCACTTGTCTTGAATCATTCATCCAGATATAGCGCACAGTGCCCATTGGAAGAGGTTGATTGAAAACTGCGCTGATTTCGCTGTCGGATATCTCTGGCTTGATTTGACGAATCTTTGTGCGGATTTGTCTATCAATAATTCTGGCCGCACTTCCTGAAGGACCATATCCAGTAAAGGTTGAAATCAGATTTCCTAAAGTAGGAGCGGTTCCGAATTCAATTCCTTCACTGTGGCTGATGCCACCAAGTGGGAATGCTTTCATACCAGTGCAGACATTATTCAAGCCCGTCACGATTGCAGGTCCGCCGCCTGGTCTAGGATTGATGACTTGAGCTTTGTATTTCTCGATAGCCATCAAGCCAGTCAGTGAGCCGCTCGGTGAGCCATCAGGCAAGGCGAAGCCATAGGTTGTTGCCATTTTGTCTAAGTTGCCGTAGCAATTCGGATTGGCATTTGGCGAAGTTGGTGTCGAATTGTAGTTGTCGCAAGATGTTGCGTTTGTGCTGGGGGTGATGCTGTCAGCAGCTTGCTGCTTTGGCGCCGGTCCGTCGAGCGCATTAACCAATGCTGCTGGTACTGGTAGACCTGCATTGGCAGGGTCGGCTTTGAAATTCTTGATGGCATTGATGTCACCAAGGTTGGTGTCCATCGCGTTGCCGCTCGGTGTGACGTATACAGGTGTCATGAGTAGATCGCTGAAGATGTCTCTAGGTCCACCGCCGTAGGCGTTGTCCGTCATACCACCAGCTGGTCCGGTGAATTGAACGGCACCGCTGACGCTTGGTCCGTCACCATTGGCGATGGCAATGTATCCGCAAGGAATTGAAGCAGAGTATTCACCAGTCACGTCGACGCTGCCTACGATGGCGCAAGAGCGAGCCATTGTAGACTGAGCACTTTTCAGTTCGATCGAACTACCGGCAGAGTGGAAAGCGTTTGGTGGAACACGAGTGTCTACCTGCGTTCCGCCCGGCAATGGAGAAGTAGTGTTGCTGTAAAACTCAGGAGTAGCTACCAAGTGGGGCTTCTCTTGTGGACGAAGTGGAACGCCCATAAGTGGATGTGTGCCGCTATCGGTGATGCCAGGGATATTGATTAATGAATAACCTTTGACGTAGACCGAAGTGCGCTTAGAGACTGTGTTTCCGCTGAGGAAGCCTGGGGAAATTCCGCTTACAAATTCTGTTGGCAAAACCATTTGACCGATTGTCAGATTGGTGCCGAAGTTGCGTGCCATGTAGGAGATTTCTTTTTGACCGCTGACTGCGCCTGCTCCAGGTCCACCAGGATTGAGCATCTTCATCGGTGTGATGGATGCAATTTGACTGAAGTTCATGTCTTGCTGAACGTCGTTTTTCAATTTTTCAGCTAATGTGACGCCGATGCCTTCACTAGGATCAGAGAGAACATTGACTAGTGTTTTTGCGTTGGCAATACCTTGCGGATTTGGTGCACCATATCCGTAGTTGTCGGATGCTGCGTTAATGCCAACCAGCATTGCTTGACCGACAGCACGGTTGTAAGTGAGCAAGTCGAGCTCACCGACTGCGGGGTCTTTTGCCTGCATGAAATTGTTTTTGGCAATTGTATGAATTGGCTCGTTGAGATCAGGTGATCCGAGACCAAAAATTCTTAAGAACGGACGACGCATACTTTGTTTAGCGACGTTCAGGTTGCCGGCGTCAACTGCGTGTTGCAGCTCTCTGCCACCACCGTATATCTTCAGAAGGAAAAAGAAGCCTAATCCGACTATCACCAGCACTAGTGTCAGTGCGGCTACTAATGCGAGGGTAGCTCCTCTCTTACGATTTATGGTCATTTGCTCGAACCCCTAGCAAGGTTGTTTTGGCACGATGTTGCCTGGCGGTCAAAATGTCTTACGAATCGAGTAAAACGGCTCAGGCTAACAGATTCAATACAATCAAAGCACGTACAGACTGCCCTGGTAAGCGTAAAACGCCCTCATTTGCAGAAAGTAAAGTAGAAACATCCCTAAGATTAAGGATGTCTCATTATGGATGTTTAATAATCCGAAGTCAAGCCCCATCCCTGTGTGACGTGGGGAAAACACGAGTCGGGCTGCACAGTTCTGTCTCAAAGGCGTGTCACTACTTGGCAATTTGGGGGAATATATGTTCTGGTTGAAGGCAAGGGTGTTGAAAGAAATAGGGTGAAGTATGAGCTGGCGCTTATCGAATGAATTATATTTCACTCATTTGCGGCGACAAACCTATCTATATGGGTACATATCTGTGAAGAGGTGCTCTGACCTTTTCCATCCCTGCTTCGATGCCGGCACGCTTGTACCCTGTCACAATAGGGTCTCCGGTTGAAGCGACCTAATGATTGAATGGAGTAGCGGAAATGAGATACCGTGCAAGAGGGCGAAAGTCCAGTGGACACGAAATGGCAGAATTTGCTCCAGCAATGTTCATTTTGCTTGTGTGCATTTTGCCGCCAATGCTCGACCTTCTCTATCTTGGAATCGCATATGCGTCTGGTTGGTATCTTAACCACTTGCAATGTCGTGAAGTCGCCTGTGTCGCTCCCGCCAATTCTACCGACGCGTTGACGCGCGCTAGAGTAGCCTGGGAAGCCAGCACTCTAGCTCGCTTCGTTAAAGGTCGCGAGGTAACTTCGGTTCCAGTGCGCTGGGAAGACCGTCGTCCACCTCCCGACCTCTCCAGTCAAGACACTGCTATCGTCACCACCACAGTTCGAATTCAGCCATTTTTGCAAATCCCCTTCCTAGGAAGCATTCCTGGCATCGGCGCCCCTGTCGACTTCACTTACATGTCAGAGAGGCCGCAAGAAGAGTACGGAATCAACTAGAGTCTTGAGTTTTTTACCCGCGGAGGGGTAGACCGAACAATGAAGCGATTACATAAAAGAAGCCGAGGGACCAGTATCGTCGAGACGATTGCTGGACTGTTCATTCTCATACCGCTGCTGCTTGCTCTGGTTGATGTCGCTGTCGCTGTCCTTGCGCAGACAGCTAATGATGCCATGTGCAAGAGTGCTGCCCGTGCCGCCGCTGAATCGCAAAACGTTGGTCAGGCCGAGGCTGCTGCCCAGACCGCAGTCGATCGCTTTCCGGCTGCCGGCTACATTATTTCCAAAGGTCGCCCACAAGTGACTTACAACCCCAATGTCTCAGTGCGAGTGATCACCGAGATCACCTGGAGACCGCCAGTTCAAATCCCGTTCTCTCCAAGAGACCTTAGATTCGTCACCGACGTCACCGAGCCAGTAGTCGGCACTCTCTAAGACTTCTACATTCCAAGAATTACCATTTAGGGCTTCGCGTCGGGCGTGCCTTTCGGAATGCCATATAAAGGAATAAGGATAGTCGGCACCTTCGGTATCGCGAAATCCGTCACGCTTTCAATTTTGACGTCCTTGTCAGTTGAAGTGGAATACTTCAGCAACTGCTCTTTCGTCACTTTCGAACCGTCATAAATTATCACCGCACCGTAAGGCTTCTTGAGCATGACGGCGACTTTGACCACACCTGCTTTCTCTCGCACTATGCGTTGAATGCCCATTAGGCAGACTGCACAACTCTTGCCGACGACACGAAAGTCCATTCTGCGAAGTGCTTTCGGATTGAAAGATACTGGTTTTGCCGACTGCGATGTTTGTACCATCGAAGGCTTCAGTGTATTGACCGACTGTGCGGTCGAATTTTGAGCAATTGCATCAGGCCCTGAAACGGCTGACCAAGCAAGACCCGCAGTGACACTGAGAAAAATGGCGTTTGATTTCATCAAGTGCGTGCAAAATTTGAACACCAGATCACCCTCCTGATCGCATGCGTTATCGACCTCTCAGTTTACCGCATGCTTCGAAAATTAAGTCGGCATTGCTCATTGCTCACTGGTACTGCATTTAGTGGCGAACCCTCAGACTTCTGATTTTTTTGTTCTGGGCACAAGCTTAAATTCAATCAAGAAATACATCTAGGCGGCATCCAGCGTATATTCTCTGTGGGTATCAATTCCGTGAGGTGACGTCATGGGCGCTCATAGTGACAGGGTTGACCGCGCTTTCGTTGGACGTAAAGTGCTCACCGAAGCTGGCTTTCGCGAAGCGGCTATTCTGGTTGCGAACGGAAAGATAATGGATGTTGTCAGTTTGTCAGATGTGCCCGCTGGTATCTCCATTGAGGATGCTGGTGACCTGAGTATCATTCCAGGTCTGGTCGACAGTCATGTACATGTCAACGAACCTGGTCGAACCGAATGGGAAGGATTTCACACCGCAACGCGTGCTGCGGCAGCTGGTGGTGTGACAACTATCGTCGACATGCCGCTCAATTGCATTCCAGTCACAACCACTCTTCAAGCACTCGATCAAAAATTGGAAGCGATTGAAGGTCTTTTGCGCGTTGACTGTGCCTTCTGGGGAGGCGTGGTTCCAGGAAATCATGGCGAGTTGGAGGCTATGGTTAAACGCGGTGTGGTTGGTTTTAAATGCTTCCTGATTCATTCGGGAATTGACGATTTTCCGAATGTCGAAGAAAAAGATTTGCGTCTCGCCATGCCGATTCTGGCGCGCCTTGGCGTTCCACTCCTGGTGCACGCCGAAATGGACTGCGGTCACAATGGTCATGACCCGGCAGAAAATTTGAAAAAAAATCCCAAATCATATGCAGCATTTTTAGAATCGAGACCGAAAAAATGGGAAAACGATGCCATCGCTCTCGTTAAAAAATTGTGTGAAGAATTCAATTGTCGAGTTCACATTGTTCACTTATCTTCCTCAGAAGCCTTGCCCATGGTAGTTGCAGCCAAGTCTGAGAAATTGCCTTTCACGGCAGAAACATGTCCTCACTACCTGACTTTCGCCGCAGAAGAAATTCCAAATGGTGACACTCGTTTTAAATGTGCACCACCAATTCGTGAAAAAGAGAATTCAGATCTTCTCTGGAAAGCGCTTGGTGACGGCACTCTAGAGTTTGTAGTCTCAGACCACTCGCCCTGTACTCCACAATTAAAAATGATGGACGAAGGTGATTTTGATAAAGCCTGGGGAGGTATAGCCTCTCTCCAATTCGGACTGCCGGCTGTTTGGACTTTTGCAAAAGCGAAAGGACACACGCTCCAGGATGTTTCGAGATGGATGTCTGAAAAAACCGCTCGGTTTGCGGGATTAGGTGAGCAAAAGGGACGCATTGCCAGAGGTTATGACGCTGACTTAGTTTTTCTTGATGCGGAAGAAACGTTTGTAGTTGAGAAGAAAAATGTTCATCACAAACACAAAGAAACACCACATGAGGGAAGACGTTTTTTTGGCGTCGTGAAAAAAACATTTTTGCGCGGTGAGAAAATATTTGATGACGGTAAATTCTCAGAAAGCACAAATGGTAGAAAACTTTTGCAGAGCCAGGGTGAAACCGTAAAACTATGAGCGGTGATGCCAATATCTCCGAAAAATTGAACGTGCTTAATAGCGCTGATTTGTCCGTCAGTCGGCAGGAGCTAACCAAGTGCTGCGGCTCTTCTAGTTGGGTTAATCGAATGCTAGAGGCAAGACCGTTTCAAAGCGCCCAGTCCATAATTGAATGCGCCGATGACATTTGGTTTAAACTTGCACCTGCAGATTGGCTGGAGGCTTTCACTCACCATCCGAAGATTGGCGACAAAGCATCGCTAGAAGCAAAATTTGCAACGACTGCACATTGGGCTGAAAACGAACAGAAGGGTGTCAATAATGCAGACGAAACTCAACTCGAAGATTTAGCTCAACTGAATGATCAATACTTTGAGAAATTTGGATACATATTTATTGTTTGCGCAACCGGAAAAACCGCAGGTGAAATGTTATCTCTCCTAAAAGAACGGCTTCCGAACTTGCCTTCCGAGGAACTCAAGATTGCTGCAAAAGAGCAATCCAAAATAACAAAAATTAGACTGGAAAAATTACTATCATGAGCAGAATTACCTCCCATATTTTAGACGTATCACGAGGACGCCCCGCGGAAGGAGTGCCTATCGTGTTGGAAAAACAAGTAGCCGACAATTGGCAGGAAGTCTCTAAAGCATCCACAAATTCTGATGGACGCGCTCCTGATTTGTTGAAAGATGGCTTGAAGCTTGAAGTTGGAATCTACAAACTGACATTCAATACCAAAAAATATTTTGAATCGACGGGACAGAAAGGTTTTTACCCTGAAGTGCCGGTGGTTTTTGAAATCAAAGATGCAACCCAACACTACCATGTGCCGTTGTTGCTAAGTCCTTTCGGTTATTCAACTTATCGCGGCAGCTAAGCTACCAAGGAGAGGCAGTTATGAAAATTTCCCTTAATTCAGGGAATCTCGGTGAAGTCTTCAGCAAACTCGCCATTGCAAATCGAGAATTCAATTCTCGTTATCCTGGCGAATCCGGAGCGCGGCAACCTGTCCACACCGTATATGGTGGCGCACACCTTTTTAAATCTGACTCCGCAAAAAAACTTGGTGTGTTGGCTACTCGCTCCTTCACTGAGTATGCACCTAATTACGTAGCTTTTGCAAAAGCCTTGCAACTTTCGGGCTGGCAAGAATTGCCTGAATCGGAAGACAAAATCTCCAAACTGGTACCATTGTTATCTGAAAATCCTGAGAGTGTACGTAAAGAGCAGCATCCAGCCTGGCTCGCCTACTCAGTCTACACACGCGTTGCTGAAAAGCTGAAGCGTGAAGCAGTTGAAGATTTCCGTATTGATTTCGAAGATGGATATGGCAATCGTCCCGATGCTGAAGAAGATATGCATGCCGAGAAAGCAGCTCTAGAAGTTGCAAAAGGAATGCAAGAAAAAACCTTGCCTCCATTTATTGGTATTCGCATAAAGCCTTTTACAGAAGAGCTTCGTGATCGCAGTGCTCGTACTCTCGATATTTTTGTGACTACGCTGCTTGCTGAAACTAATAATCAGCTGCCGGATAATTTTGTAATTACTCTGCCGAAAGTTACGATTGCTGAGCAAGTAACTGCTCTTATTCACATTCTTGACTTGATTGAAAAGAAAGTTGGACTCGATGAAGGCACCATCAAAATGGAATTGATGGTCGAAACTCCTCAATCAATTATAAACATCCATGGACAGTGCGCTTTGCCAGAATTTGTGAAAGCCTCCGAGGGACGTTGCGTGGCCTGCCACTTTGGCGTCTATGACTATACGGCGTCATCAAATATCACTGCCAACTACCAATTCATGGACCATCCATCATGTGACTTTGCTCGCGAGATGATGAGAGTATCGCTGTCTGGTACTGGGTTGTGGCTGTCGGATGGAGCCACAAATGTAATGCCGGTTGGTCCACACCGCGCTGATGAAAATGGCAAACTCAGCCCGGCCTTCCAAAAGGAAAATGCTGAAGTGGTCCATCGCGCCTGGAAATTAGGCTATGACCATGTCAGACATTCTCTGAAACATGCTTATTATCAGGGTTGGGACTTGCATCCGGCTCAGTTACCGATTCGATACGCTGCATGTTATGCCTTCTTTCTGGAAGGGCTCGAACCGGCTTCACTGCGTCTGCGCAGTTTCATTGAAAAGGCTGCTCAAGCCACTCTTGTTGGCGATGTCTTTGATGACGCGGCGACTGGCCAAGGCTTGTTGAACTTCTTCTTGCGAGCCATCAATTGTGGTGCTATTTCCAAAGAAGAAATCAAATCTACCGGCTTGACTCTGGAAGAAATTAGCACTCGCTCTTTCCTGAAAATTCTCGAAGGACGGAAAGAGGGTGTTTTAGCCAAATAATGTGCCGATTAGGTAGTTTTTATCCTATCTGAGCGTAAGGTTGTGGGTGGAGGGTACAAAGTATTTGAGTTTGTGGCCTCAGGTGTTACGTGCATAAGTCTTCTTGGACTGCTCTGAGAGTTGAGCCGGTTAATAATCCTACGTCCGCTGATCTTGAACGGGTCATATGAACATTTTACATCGTGACTTTCTTTGCACTTGCATCGAATGAAGCCGCCAGCGCTCCGACCCAACGGTGACCAGCCCGGAACCGTGCGTGGTCACCGTTGGTCACCGTTGTGCACCAGCAAAATGGCCCGCCGAGCTCGGCAGGCCATGTTGTAAGTCATTATCCTACAACGACATCCAGAGCGGGCGACCGG
>JACMKL010000528.1 GCA_014380105.1 Candidatus Melainabacteria bacterium | reverse complement strand
TTATCCGCCAAGGCTGATTCCGTATGTATTCTCTCTCCACTTTATAGCGTACTATTCCGCCAGCATCTGCTCTGGATTTGCTGGCGGGCAACTTTGTCATCACCTGGAGCCTCTGCTCGCACTAAAAATTGCATTTCTTGTTTCTGCGATAGTTAGTGCGCTGGCCGCAGTCATAACTCCGGTTTGCGTGAGGACGCGTGACTCCGCCAATAAGTTATCAACAAACACGTTCGCAAGCGCCCTAAACTGCCTTAAAGCAAAGGAATTTTGGTTGGTAGCTGCTTTCATTTACTGCTGGAGCTTTAATCCTGCATTCGGGACACCGCTTTTTTTCGAATATACGAGAGGACTCAAACTTTCCCAAAATTTAATAGGACAGGCAAACGCATCCTATTCTTTCGGGATGTTGGTCGGAGCATTTGTATATCCAATAATCTGGAAATACACACCTAAGCATCAAATTAAAATCGCAATTGCTCTCTCAGTGACAAGCACGTTGAGCTTTCTATTGCTGGATAGCTCGAACTTTTTCATGCTGGAATTTTTAAGAGGAGTTTCCGGAATGCTCGGCATCTTATGCATTAATTGGTTGGCAGCAGGTGTTTCACCAAAAGGTTTAGAGACGTTTGCAACCGCTACTCTAATAGGTGTCTATAACATTGGAACGCAAACATCAGGAATTATTGGTGCACATCTATACTCAAATGTTTTTCACAATTCAATAAATCCGCTACTCCTAATTGCTTCAAGCGTTACAGCAACATGTTTTCTGATTCAGATTCTGTTCAGCCGTCACACTTTCAAATATGATCAAGATTCAGAGAGTAAGTGACCTGTAAAAACTTCTCGTCTAAGTCTGTTTCGTCGTCCATCTGGGCAATAATCTGGCCGAATTCATTATGAATACCAGCTCAGAGCTCACGTGTATGAATGCAGCGAGCAGTGGGCTTATAAGTCCGAAAGCAGCGAGCAAAAGCCCCAAGCCATCGACTATCAACGTACCAAAAAAATTAGTCATGATAACTCGTTTGCATTGATGCGCAATTCTCACAGTGTCAACAAGACGACCCAAATCATTTCCGATAAGTACTATGTCAGCTGATTCCTTCGCAACATCAGCCCCAGATCCGATAGAAATGCCTACCAATGCTTCCACCAATGCAGGAGCATCGTTTATTCCATCACCGACCATCGCGACTTTTCGCCCATCAGCGCTTAATTTCTTGATATATGCTTGTTTCTGATCAGGAAGAACATTAGCAGCAACCACACTGATCGAGAGTTTTTCGGCGATGCTTTCTGCAATTGGCAATGTGTCGCCGGTTAATAGAATCGAGCTAATCCCCATCGCTTTTAGGTCGTCCACTGCTTGTTTTGCTTCTGGACGTAGTACGTCAGCAATATGAATTATGCCAAATAGTTTTTGTGAAGTTCCAACTAAAACTTCTGATGTTTCTTTGCGTATTTCAGGTAAATCTAGCAAACTGCAGCCCTTCTCAACGAACAAAACTCTGCTGCCCACCAGTACAGTTTCACCATGCAACGTGCATGTAATGCCTTTACCTGGCTCATATTTAAAATTTTCAGGTTTTTCAATCAATAGGCTCCTTTCTTGAGCCTCACGTACAATTGCTTTACCTAAAGGATGATTTGATACTGATTCGGCTCCGGCCGCAAACTGAAAAACAAGCTCTTCTGAAGCACCATTAAAACATTCGACCTCTGTCACACGAGGTGTACCGTAAGTCAGAGTGCCTGTTTTATCAAAGACAACAGTATCAACTCGGCATAATAATTCAAGGAACATCCCTCCCTTGACGATAGAACCTGCACGTGCGGCACGTCCAACACCACCTAAGATTGCCAGTGGTGTCCCGGCTGCTATGCCACACGCACCCGCCACTATAACTACTGAAATAGTAGCTTTCATGTCATGCGTTATTAGAAAAGTGAGCAGTGCGCAGAAGATTGCGACGTAAACCAGATAACCAGCGAGTCGGTCCGCGGTTTTCTCAATCGGCGCTTGAAACAATTCTGCACTTTCGACGGCATGAATGATCTTTCCAAATGCAGTCTCTTCGCCGATACAAATGGTTTGTACATCAAGTGTGCCTGATTGATTAATGGTGCCAGCATATACACTACATCCAGCAGTCTTCTCTGAAGGAATTGATTCACCAGTAATTGCAGATTGATCAACATAAGAATGCCCAGAGAGCACGATTCCATCAACAGGAACACGAGCACCCGGCTTAATTACTACGATTTCTCCTGCCCGTAAATTTGATATTGCTTTTTCCTGCACCAAATCTCCAACACGAACGGAAGCATTCTGTGGCAACAATGAAACCAAATGTTTAATTGCATCCCTTCCTTGATTCATAGTCAGCTTTTCTAACTCTTCTGCAATCAAAACAAAAAAGGCAATAATCAAAGCGGTGACGCTTTCAGAGATTGCCAGTGCCGAGAACAATGCAATGGACATAGATAATTCCATGCTCATTCGTTTTTCGCGTAGATTTGAAAATGCCTCAACAAAAATTGGATATCCACCGACCAAAGTCGCCACGACAGCTAAAAAATTTGAATAAGGAACTTGCATTGCGCAAAGAGCAATTGCGATTCCCATCAACAAAATACGCCACAAGTCTATCTTCTCGAGGCTATGCTCAAGCGGGCTCTCGGTTTGAAAAGTTGAGACTTTGCCTGCCACATCTGTCGCTTCCATTTTTAATTCCCTTCACTATTTAATGTATGACTTGACCAAGGCGATCACATCCTCGGCAGCTTGCGCTTGAGCC
>JACMKL010000527.1 GCA_014380105.1 Candidatus Melainabacteria bacterium | reverse complement strand
TTCAGCGTTATTTTGCACTGTCGGACAAGGCTTCTTGCAAGCGATACTTTGCAATGATGCGACTGACAGTCGCAGGATGAACATTGAAGAGCCGAGCGGCCTCAGAACTACTCTTGCGCTCACTGGTCACCATTTCCACAATCTCTTGCTGCTGGTGCACTGTCAGCTTGGGCCGCCGTCCTCCCACCCGACCCTGTCTCCTCGCTGTATCTAACCCCGCTTTTGTGCACTCTCGAATCATCGCCCGTTCAAACTCGGCAAAACTGCCCACCATCTGCATCATCATGCGCCCTGCTGGCGTGGTCGTATCAATGGCCTCGGTTAAACTACGAAAGCCTGCGCCAATCGCAGCCATCTTCTCCATCAGCGTCAGTAGATCCTTGAGTGATCGCGAGAGGCGATCGAGCTTCCAGACTACAAACACATCTCCTGGGCGCAATTGATCGAGTGCACGATGGAGTTGCGGACGGTCCCAGCGTCCCCCTGAAGCTTTCTCTTCAAAGACCCGGTCAACCCCTGCCGCCTTGAGTGCTTGAATCTGGAGCGCGGTATCTTGGCCATCTTGACGAGACACACGGGCATAGCCAATCAACATCGGTGAAATTTTGCGTAAACGTATTGCCATTCAAACATATTTGGCAACAGGTTTACGCAAAACAAAAACAATTGCTACACGGTTCACGTAGTTTTATTGCACAAACATACGTTTACGCAATTTTTCTTGAGAAATAATGATTCCCTCCACCTGAGTTGCCGAACGGTGACACAGTGTGGTCAACGACTCCCTTTGGAGTTTTTGAGGCTGTGCAACCTTCTATGCCCTTGAGTGAGTTTTCGGAAGAACAACGGGAAGAAGCGCTCCAACGCTTTCAGGTGATTCGTCCTTTTCTAGAGGATGGGATCGCTCTACATGCAGCGATCCAAGATCAAGGCATGAGCCTCCGAACAGCACGTTACTGGGTCAACCGGTATCGTCAGTCTGGCTTGCAGGGACTGATGCGCAAACCGCGTGCTGATCGAGGGCGTTACCGTCAGTTTTCAACAGCACTGGTGCAACTGGTCGAGGGCTTAGCGTTGCAGAAACCGCGACTGAGCCAGGCTGCCATTCATCGTCGTGTGGTCGAATTTACCACGGCACGGGGAGAAGCGGTTCCCAGCTATAGCAGTGTTTATCACTTTATCCAGCAGCTAGACCCTGGCTTGGTCGTTTTGGCTCATGAAGGAAGCCGTGCTTACCAAGAAACCTTCGATTTGCTCCACCGCCGCGAAGCCAAGGCTCCTAACGAGCTTTGGCAAGCCGACCATACACTGCTCGATATCTGGATCAAGAATGAAAAGGAATGTGCTGCCAAGCCTTGGTTAACAGTGGTCATGGACGACTACAGTCGTGCAGTGGCAGGCTATTTCCTCTCTTTTGCGGCACCCTCTGCTTGGCAAACGGCTTTATCGTTGCATCAAGCCATTTGGCCCAAAGCGATCGCACACTGGAGCGTCTGCGGCATTCCTACGGTTCTCTATACGGATCACGGCACTGACTTTACTTCCCGCCACTTGGAGCAGGTGAGTGCTGACCTCAAAATCCAATTGGTGTTTTCCCAGGTGGGACAACCGCGTGGTCGCGGTAAAATCGAGCGCTTTTTTGAAACCGTCAATCAATTACTGCTCTCTCACCTACCTGGTTATGCGCCTGCTGGTAGTACGGGCATTGCGCCTGTGCTGACGCTTTCCGAGCTCGATAAGGCATTCCAAGCTTTTTTGCAAACCTATCATCACCGTCCGCATAGTGCGACTCAGATCGCGCCACAAGCACGCTGGACAGCCCATGGCTTTCTGCCCCAGATGCCGGCATCGCTCGAACAACTTGATTTGCTGCTACTCACAGTCGCTCAGCCCCGCAAAGTGCACCAAGATGGCATTCGCTTTCAAGGGCTCCGCTACATCGAATCCACCCTCGCCGCTTATGTCGGCGAGGCAGTGGTTTTACGCTATGACCCACGGGATTTAGCGGAAGTGCGTGTCTTTCACAAAAATCAGTTTCTCTGTCGAGCCATCTGTCCGGACTTGACTTCAGAGGTGGTCAGTCTCAAAGACATTGTGACTGCTCGTAATCAGCGCCGACGTGAGCTCAAAAAGCAACTGGCTGAACGGACTTCACTCGTGGATGCGTTAGTCGGAGTGAAGTCCAAACCGCCCTTGCCAGAACAGTCTCACGTCTGCCCAACCGTTCCAGTGCCCAAAACCCGACTCAAACGTTATGCCGACTCATGAAATGATGCAAGCTCAAGTGTGCCGTCCGCCTTTAGCAGAATTTATCGTCACAAAGGAATACAAACGCTTTGCTGAGTTCTGTGATGCTTGTCGCCGAGAACGCTACATTGGGCTGTGCTATGGCGCAGCGGGCGCTGGTAAAACGCTTTCTGCCAGGCACTATGCGCGTTGGGATTTGCTCGAACACCGCCTGCCCCGGAACCGCCCTTATCTTCCCTTACCGCCGGAGATTGCGGGTTGCCGAACCTTGCTCTATACACCGGAAGTCCTGAATACTCCACGTCAGATCAAGCAAGAAATTCCCGAGATGCAACTCATGCTCAATCGCTTTGTTGAGGAAGTCACTCATCAACGTGGCGAGCCGGTCAGTTTTGGATTGCCACCCAATCGTTTGGAACTGCTCATTGTGGATGAGGCAGACCGCTTGAAGCTGTCCACATTGGAGCAGTTGCGAGATCTGTATGACCGAAACCAGCTCGGTTTGGTGTTGATCGGCATGCCAGGCTTAGAAAAACGCCTGTCTCGCTATCCCCAGTTCTACTCTCGCGTTGGCTTTCTCCATACGTTTCGCCTTTTAAGTCCAACAGAGATGCAATTTGTCCTCCAACAACATTGGCAGGAATTAGGGCTGGCGTTCAAGCCGGACGACTTTACGGATGCCGAAGCCATTAGTGCCATCATTCGGATCACGGGAGGGAACTTCCGCCTCCTCAATCGGTTGCTCAAGCAGATCGCTCGCATTCTTCAAGTGAATGGTTTGACCTTTATGACCGCTGAAGTTGTTGAGGCTGCTAGGGAGTGTTTGGTCATTGGCACTCGTTAAAGTGCAAAATAGCGCTGAAGATTCAGTGCAAATTAATTCTAAAAATTACACCCTAGGGAATCTTAGGCGGAAAGTTTCAGTCTA
>JACMKL010000526.1 GCA_014380105.1 Candidatus Melainabacteria bacterium | reverse complement strand
TTGCGACTGCCGTTTGTATTTGTTCGCTCACCGATGATCAATGGAGCTGGATCGACGCGCATCGCTTGAGGTGTGTAGATGCTTGAGACAGCCGGCGTATATTCAGGCGTTCGAGGCTTCGGCGCGCGATTCCCCAAAGTTTCCACCACGCGTTTTAAGTGCTCGGGAGTAGTGCCGCAACATCCGCCAATTATATTGACGCCCAATTCTTCAACAAAATATTTGAGTGAAGTTGCTAGTTCGTCAGGGGTAAGTTTGTAGACGGTCTGGTCATTGATGTTTTCGGGCAAGCCGGCATTCGGCAGACACGAGACAAAGCCATTAAAATTGTTCGTCAAATATTGAATCGAGTCGATCATCTCGCTCGGTCCGGTCGCGCAATTAAGACCGATTACGTCGATAGGAAACGCGCGAAGAGTAGCTAGAGCAGCCGAAATATCGGTGCCGACCAGCATTGTCCCTAGAGGGGGCGCTTCAATAGTAACCTGCGTGATAATAGGAACGCGGCGACCGATTTTTTTAAAATAGTCGACCATGGCAAGGACAGCCGCTTTTGCCTGCAGCAAATCTTGACCAGTCTCAAATTGCAAAACATCTACGCCGCCGTCGACCAGACCGGAGACTTGCAGATAGTACGCTTCTCGCATGTCGTCCAGCGAGATGTGTCCGAGTGAAGGCAGCTTGGTAGTTGGTCCGATCGAGCCTGAGACGTAGCGCTGTTGCCCGTTTTGCGAGTATCCGTGCGCGACTTCTTTGGCAAGTTGAGCGGCTTTTTTATTGAGTTCGTAGGCACGCTCAGCAATGCCAAATTCGGCAAGCACAATCGGCGACCCGCCAAACGAGTCAGTTTCTACAACATCACAACCGACCTTAAAAAATGATTCGTGAATCTCTGACAATACGTCGGGGCGACTATCGACCAATACTTCCGGGCAGTTTTCGCAGCCCTGATAATCGTCGAGAGTAAGGTCATATTTATGGATCGACGTGCCCATAGCCCCATCGAAGATGAGGACTTTGTTTTTGAGCGCGTCGAGAAAATCCAAATCGAAAACTCCGAGCCACTAAACATTTAAGCGATTAACTCAACCATTAACGGTTGAAATCCTCAACATTTATAGCCGATAATTGGCTCGGGGCGCAAAGTATGTGAATTTCCGTGCAATTATGCAACGGCGCGGCGGGCTGGCTTCCAACTAAGTTCGCATATTCCGTTATTACAGACAGGCGCAGAGTCTTGAGTCTCAGAACCGATTATTTCAAAATTTGACGATAATTCGCTCGCAGAACCTCGACATGGACTGGTAAGGGTAGTCAAATCCAGCGAAAGCTCGATTGTGTGCCGGATTGTCTTATTCATTGCCCTATCCTCGTAAATTGAGACACCAGGATGTATGAATTGATAACGAGGCAGCGCAAAACATTAGGGGTTGCAAAGATTAAATGTGAAAACCTCGCCACCTGCGGCTTTACGTGCTTAAATAGGCTCAAAAGCAGGCAAGATCTAGCCATAGACCCACTCAGAGAAATTCGATGACAGCTAACGAAGAATCTATCCAAGCGTTAAAAGATGCACTCAAAGTTTCGCCAGACAACGCGCCCCTGACCATCCACCTGGCGGACATGTTATTGTCGTCGGCTCGATATGATGAGGCTTCCGAGCATTACTCGCGCGCCTTGACACTTGCGCCCGGCAACGAGGCAGCAAAGTTGGGCTTAGCGCAGGTTTGCTTGCAGCAAGGTAAGTATTCGCAAGCGCTCGTTATTGTTGAAGATTTGATTCGTCAGGCTAAGCCGCCTGCAAAGGCGCTTGTATTGCATGCGCGCCTCTTACTCAACGACGGACAAATCGAGAAGGCCCGTCATGAGTACACTCGCGCCATCGACCTCGATTTTTCAGTCCAGGACACTTCACTTTTCGAGCGGCTTGGTCTCAAAGAAAAGCCGATCGAAAGAGAATTGATTACAACAGATGGTCGTGTTCGCTCGGGCGTCAGAGATGATGACGATGAAGATGAAGACGATGACGACAACACTTTTATTGACCTGGAGCGCTCCGACATTTCCTTCCAGGACGTCGGCGGGATGGAAGAAGTAAAAGAACAAGTGCGCATGAAAATCATCTATCCGCTCGAGCATCAGGAGATGTTCAAGCAGTATGGAAAGAAGATTGGCGGCGGCATTTTGATGTATGGACCGCCTGGTTGTGGCAAAACTTTCCTGGCACGCGCCACCGCCGGTGAGATCAAAGCCAATTTCCTTTGCGTCGGAATCAACGATGTATTGAGCTGTTGGATGGGCGAAAGCGAAACACGCCTGCACGAAATATTTGAACATGCCAGACGCAATACTCCTTGCGTAATGTTCTTCGACGAAGTCGACGCACTGGCAGCAAGCCGCAGCGATATGAAAAAATCCGGTGCGCGCCAGGCCATCAATCAATTTTTGATGGAAATGGACGGAGTCGAAAATTCCAATGACGGAGTTTTGATTCTTGCCGCCACCAATGCGCCGTGGCACCTTGATAGCGCCTTCAGGCGTCCGGGTAGATTTGATCGTATTTTGTTTGTGCCACCACCAGACGCAGCAGCCCGCGCCGAAATTTTTAGACTATTAATGAAAGGCAAGCCAGTCGAAACTATCGATTATGACGTGCTCGCTAAGAAGACTGACAAATTTTCGGGCGCCGATATTGCCTCAGTGATCGACCATGCCATTGAGGCGAAACTCGCCCAGGCTATGAAGGACGGCATTCCGAAACCACTCAGCACCAAAGATCTGGAGAACGCCATAAAGCAAGTCAAACCATCCACATCTGAATGGTTTTCCGCGGCTCGCAATTATGCCTTGTATTCGAACCAGGGTGGTGCATATGACGACATCGTCAAATATCTGAAACTTTAATTCGGTAAGTGTAGTTGCCGGATTTTATTGAACGAGGTTCGCTACTCTACGATAGCCGCCGCTTCAAACTAGCGGAGGACGAGTTTCGTCGGGCACTGACAGAACACCCAAATGATGCCTATGCCCATGGAATGTTGGCACTGACACTGGTGGCACAAGATCGATTCGACGATGCGCACAAAGAAGCAAAAGAATGCATACTCTTGGAGCCGGACAATTCCTGGAATCATTATGCGATGGCGTTTGTGCTCTACCAGCACAATCGCTACAAAGAAGCGACGGCAGCAATAGAAGAAGCCTTAAGGCTTAATCCGTACAACACTACCTATTTCGGAATGGCAGCCGAAATTCATTTGATGCGGGACGAATGGAACAAGGCGCTCGGAATGGCGCAACTTGGCTTAGAGCTCACCCCGACTCATGTCGATTGCTTGAATGCGCAAGCAATGGCACTGACAAAGTTAGGACGAATAAAAGAGGCAGAAGAGTCTGTTGAATTGGCGCTTTCAGAAGATCCGGAAAATCATGTTTCTCACGCAAATCGAGCATCAATACTTTTCCGCAAAGGCAAGCCTAACGAAGCAGCAGAACATTATCGTGAAGCCCTTCGACTAAATCCGAACTCAAAATGGGCACGGGAAGGCATTCTTGAAGCGCTTAAGTCGCGCAATCCAATCTACTATCCGTTTGCTTTTATTTCTGCAAAACTTTCAGACATGGACCGCCGCACTTCAGTTGCTTTTGCGCTGCTGCTTATGTTTGTGCCACCACTGCGCGCGCTGATGTTCTTATTTTTGATTCTTTCCCTGACGGCGAAGAAATGCTTCAACTTGGTCTTGCTCACTGATTCTTTCGGAAAGCGCATTCTGACTACTGATGAGAAAAATTCTACAGCGTGTTTTGGGGTTTGGCTACTATTCCTGTCCGCATCGATTGCCGCTTTAGCCTTGACACACCAATCAGCAACGGCACCAGTTGTAATATCACTACAATTTCTCTTCCTCTTACCACTGATGAAAATATTTGATGTCGAAAGAGGTATTCGACGAAATATACTTTCAGTCCTTACTGCAGCCACAGCGGTTTTTGGAATCTATGTAATTGTCTCGAGCATTTTGGAAGGGAGAGGATATCCGGATTTTACCGAATTGCAGAAAAGTCTACTGGGAGTTTTTATCCTCGCCTGCTTGCTTTCGATTTTCTATCCGCATGGCAAAAGCGACACTGATTGACAGCTTATTTTATTGACAATCTATTCAATACTGGCATATCCAGCTGCTTTCACTAATTTCTGACCATTAGAACCCAAGCAAAAATCCATAAACTTCTTTGCTGAGTCTTTAGGATGTTCGTCCATAAACATATAGAGCGGACGACTGAGCGGATAATTTCCAGTGGCACTCTCGGCGGTGGCAGCAACACTTTCAGTATCAGCGATCAGTTTTAGCTTTAGGCCTTTCAGTTTGGCATTGGTGGTGGACAAGACGCCCATCCCGGCATAGCCGACAGCACCCTTTTCCGCGCTTACAGCCTCGATCAAACCTTCGATTGATTGCATCTCCTGGGCATTTTTTGAAATTGGTTTTTGCTTCAAAATATGACTGTCGAAATATTTCGAGGTACCAGATCCGCCCTCACGCGTAAACAATTTAATCGGCATCTTCTTGCCGCC
>JACMKL010000525.1 GCA_014380105.1 Candidatus Melainabacteria bacterium | reverse complement strand
ATCCGACAGTGTCACAGAGGCAGTAATGATCACTGCAAGAAATGCCAAAAAGACTATTCCAAAACTGAGTAACAGCTTTGTAGAAAGCCTTAAGTTGGCAAACTGCCAGATGAGATCTGATATCGGGCCTTTCTCGGTCATTGTCTGCATAGCATAAGCGTGTGACAGGATTCCGTGAGCGTACAGGAGAGTTATACCTCCCAATCGAACACCAATCTACAAAAGACACTTGCGCGTCCCCCCATATTGATCATCGCCTATTAGTTACCACCTGTAATCACTCGGGAGAGTGCTTGCAGTGCAATTTACTATGTGATTCTTTCAAAGGCACAGATCATCCTAACGATTGAATGAAAAGCCTTTCGAGCGACTGGAACTAGTACTACTCTTGCTAGTAAGCAAGGGCTCAAAAGAAGCAGGCGTAAGTCCCTTTCGGTTCCTACACCTGCTCCCGGTCCATCACAGCTCGGTGTTACCCGAACAGAAGGCTGAGTGGGTTAGCACTCATCGATTTCCTTCTGCGTCCAGAGCGACTCCGGCACGGGCTTCCCGGTCTTCACGTCGCGCAGGGCGATATGGTAAACCGGACCCGACGACCAGGGCGCTGCCTGGACGTATTCCTCGAGGACTCGACCGCCCGGCATTGTGTACCGATGCAGTTCGGCGACCTGGGGCTGCCAGACGCCTGGGAGGATGCCATACACCTGGATGCGCGCCACTGGCAGATTGACCCACCGGGCGAAGCGCTTGCGCTTGCCGTCAGCGAATACATTCACGCCAAATTGCCGCACCTTCTCCTTGCGGAGCACTGTCTTGCGAGCCCAGTCGTTGAGCCCTCGGTATTGATCAAAACGCGCCATAGTAATTTCTCCTTCAGGTTGGTTGATGGGACGAAGTTCTCCTGCACGCGGAATGCGCCAGAAGATGAACCGCTTTGCCAAAGCCGATGCGTCCTTCGAGCAGAAGCTCGGAGGAAAAAATCGCCAGAGTACAAAGCATTCCGTTGAAGTAGCGAGCTGCCCATTCAGCTAGCCACGGCGAAACGGTTTCAAATTGAGTCGGCGGGAAGGGAATCAAGGATTCACTTCTCGACAATCAAATTTAAGTGCGACTCATTGTGTAAATGGTTCGAACTTCGAGCCCTAACTGTTGAAAAAACAACGTCTAGCGGCTTGATTGGACCTGGCATTCACTTCGAAAGAAGCAATACCTGTGAGTTCTGTTGAAACATCTGTCGTGGAGATTCGCGCAAATGGTGACGAGAGAAAAACGCATTTGGACAGCAGGGTAATTTGGGTACCTGATGGCTCAAAGTATTAGCGTAATCAGACCTCACACAAACGTGCGACGAGTAAAGGCGGAAGAGAGTCAGGGGGGCTAAACTTTTCTTCGGATTTCCAACGGCAAAATAATTACAAGAGAACAGGCCTTCACCCTACGTCTAAGGCTGGAAGGAGGCAAGATAATTGTGCCTGCACAGGCACACTTCACGATGCTTAAAAACACCGCGATTAGGCGCCATTGCCTTAGACGAACATTTGGCAAGACTTCGCCATACAGAGTGTTCCCGTAGCGCCGCTCTGCTAACAGTGGCAAACACTGTAGTGCGCGCTGCGCGAACAACAAAACAATTGCGATATTATTCAGCGTATCCTTCACGAACATTCTTGGTTAGCTACTTCTCGAACATCTTGCTACTTTTTGAAAGGATAAGACGTCATTCGGAAACTCTTGCGAAAACAAAAAGTGTGAAGAGGATGTATGCAAGCGCGAAAGGTATATAGATCCAGACAGCCAGCTGTAACATTGCAATTTTTGAACGAAACGCTCTTTCACTTAATTGTTTGGCACTAAACTGAGTTTGCAAAGCCACAGTGCACGCAATGAAAGGAATAAGTAAAACGAGGTCCCACAGGACAAGATTTCGAATCTCCGCAAGCGACTGTTTAGTTCGCCTAGCGATAATCAATCGCTTCTCAGTACTAGGCTCACTTCCCTCACAATTCATCGATGGTCCGATACCAAGCCCGCCATGAAAATATAATGGCTTTCCGCTGCGGCAACACGAAATTAGTTGATGATTTGCATCGATTCCCAGGATATAGAATTGGATATTCGTGGGCTGAGATGATGCAGAAGATAGGAGACATAAAATTGCGCCAGGTCTTTTTTGCCAGGGCAATGCGCGACGATCAATGTCACTATATTTAGCGGCATGATCAATCATTGATCTGACTTTCTCCTGTCCTCCGCCTGCCGTCGCATCCTTCATATCCGAACTGAGAACTGTAATCGACGGAACCGCGTACAAACCAGTGAAAGGATTTGTATAGTGGTTTAGCGTGATTGAGCGCAGATCTTTCAGAGATGTGCTGTTGATTTTAGAATACAAATCATCCGCCAGCCTCTTCATAACAGGAACCAATTTTGTGGTTGAGTCAGACGCAGGTAATAAAGTTACCCCGCTTTCAGTAACTAAATTTTTCTCCCCCTTCAGCGTCCACGGCTCCGAACTTCCATTCCACAAAACGAAAAACAGCTCGCGCCACCGATTGCTTAAAAGCAGGTATGGTTTGTTGACACTCACTCCAGCGTGCTCTACGGAAGCGTTTGCTTTAGAAAAAGAAATTCGCTCATGACCATCTGCTGAATGAAAGATTTGACCTTCAGCCACGATTGCATTT
>JACMKL010000524.1 GCA_014380105.1 Candidatus Melainabacteria bacterium | reverse complement strand
TGATCCTGCGGCTGCAGGTAGAACGTTCCTTGAGACGGACGCGCACCCTTGAACTCTGCATGCGCAAAGGCATAGGGATGTGAGAGCTGCCGGTCCTTCGGCGCAATTATTGCTTCGATGTAAATCGCAGCATCAAAAACGCTATTCGGGAAGGCAGACAAGTCGGCAGTCTTGAAGAAGACAGCTTTTCTGTTGCACTCATCGATAAAGTCCATAGTGTCGTCGTGAAACATCCTCGTCGAGAACATTTTCATCTGATCCATGGCTCGTATCTCAAGTGAACAAGGTGTTCCGAAAGACCGCTCAACAAGTTCGTTGAACTCCTGCAGCATGGCGACGAATTCACTGAAGGAGATCGAGAAAATTCGGTTGCTGATGCTGAGTCTTGTGTCCATCTAGTTAGCTCCTAAACAGAGGTTTAACGCCTGCACCACGTATCACTTGCCCTTCGATTTGAACAGCGAGCGTCCACGAATGTTGTCGAGAAACGACTGCCGATGACTCAAAGCCGGATGCATGAACAAAATGCACGCGACGACGGAGAGCAGGATCGCACTTGAGGTGAGAACAACATTCAGCGGGTTGCTGAAGATTGCCGGAACAAACGAGATGAACAAGACGATGGAAAGCGCCTTGGCGAGGTCGTTGATAGAGGCATTGCGACTGCGACGAAATAGCGGGATGCGATCCATCACGCGAAAAAGCGCATTGTTATTCAGGCTTCCTGACGCCCTGGCGATCTTGTTGTTGAGCGGGCTCTTGCTTTGAGTTTGGGGGAATTTGTGGTTGTTTTGCCCGACCCGGATACCAAGTACGCACGCAGTCAACGCCAGAGCATTTGCAGCAAGCAGAGCAATGATTTCGAAAGTCATTTGAGATTCCTTTTGTCAGTTTGACCGCCAATTCAGAATTGATTTGGTGGTAACTCGACTATCTCCACACTTTCAATTTCCAAAACCGATTACTGACCCAACACGTAACAGCCGGAGCTGCATGCATGACACTTAGATAGTGCTCAGGGTTGAGTTAGGAGTTTTGCAAGGGAGAGGAGGAAGAATTAGAAGAGATACTCAGAATTAAGCACAGCCCGCACGTACAATGCAATAAGGCAAGATTAATAAGAATCACCAGTGCTAAACATCACACTTAGCGCACTTAAAGAATGTCTAGAATTTCACTTCTCGGGGACCGGCGTCAAAAGTTGTTTGATATTTGCCGCGGCATAAAGAAGCAAAAACGCTACCATAACGGCGCAGAAGACAGCGATATGAAAGGAAAATTCAGCCAGAGAAGAATTCATGCAGGCTGACCAAATCCCAGCACTTAGAAGCGTAACGCTCGCAAAGAAAAAGACTAGTGCATGCAAAGCAGATTTGCCGTGATTCTGACTCGGGCGGCTTTCTCGCGGCCAATCGCTATACGCGCTGTATCCTAGAAAAGGAACCAGGAATGTCGTGAATAAGAAGCAAGACAAAATGCTGTAGAACAGATTATCTGAATGAAATGCAAATAGAGAGCTGAATAACATTCCCCAAAACGTCATAACTCCTACCATTACGGCACTTTGTCGCAAATGCTCTGCTTTCCAACAATGAACGCGACCCACAATTCGCGCTTTGATAAACAAGGCAATAATCGCGATTATTGCCAAAACAAGCTGAACACCCATGATCCAACCAATAATTTTATTGCTCATATTTTAAAAAAGAAGTCTTGTTTGATACAAACACGAGGAGAGAAGCAGTGAAAAATACCAAAATATTGGCTCTTTCCTTGCTTCTCACTCACGCTCTCAGTCTTGCTTATAACTCAATCTCTGAGTCGTAATAGATCCAGACAGCCTCAGTCAGAAGAAATCAACACAGATCAATCGAGTCTCAACTCGTAACCTGTTGTCCGGAGAATTCTCAGAGGCAACGGTGGCAAGTCTAACGCTCCATTAACCGGATGCAATTCTCTTAAAACGCTCATTTCAATTGGCTTGATGTCGTTAACTGACACCACATTCTTAGAGAGTGAACAATAATTTTCAGCCTTCGGATCATCGTTCGAATCTAAGAGTTTTTTCGATTTTCTTTTCATAAGTTCTATCGGCTTCTGTTGTATTTCAAACGAACAAAAAATGCCATTTCCTTTCGCAAACCGCTTCAGTGCTTTGAAAATCAGTATAGAAAATCCGTCGCCGGATCTTTTGTAACTGCCCATGTCATCACTGAATCTCAGCGGATGGTTGCGAGGGGGTTCTTTGAAATCCTCGATATGCACATGGCGTTTTGCCTTGCATGCCTCAGCCATGTCGTCGCTGAAAATCGCGCGCTGTCCGGCAGGGCGATTGAAACGTCCAATCTCGTCGGTGCTTCGCCCTTTTCCATTTGCTTTAAACCTGCCTATATCGTCAGTAGCCATAATGTTTCCTCCTCCTGGTCCTGCCCGAATCGGCAAGTTTGTATCTAGCCGATGATCTCCTGAACGACTCTATCGATTAGTGGTCGAACAGGACCCACCGTTGTTTGGGTTATCCCCATGTCCACCCGCACAAGCAGCCACTTTAAGAACATCAAACGTGAAAACCGAAATGCCGCCGGAAGCATTTCTTTCACCGCCTCAACAGGCATTTGCGCAACGTCGCAATATCCCTGAATGACGGCGTCGCGGCGTTTGAACAGCGCGCGATTTTTGCTGTGCGCAGAAGTCAACGTTGCCAGATCATATAACTGCGGTCCCACAAAACAGAAGTAAGACCAGTCAATGAACGTCGGCGCCAATGAGGTCTGCCTGAGCATGATGTTTTCTGCATAAACATCACCGTGCTGAAAGCACATGTCTCCTTCAGTCAGTTTTTGTGCATCTCGTACCGCGCAGCCGACCATTTGCAAAGCAAGCAAACGATCGAAATCGGCAAAGTGTTCGTGCAGTTTGTAGTAGCAGTCGGCAGCCAGCTCCACGATGGATTTGGCACTGTCAAAGCGTTCCAGTTTCTCTGGCAATTCAGCAGTCGCCGATTTAGCCATCAAATGAATCTCAGCCAAACGTCGCCCCGTTTCAAGCGCCAGTTTATGCGAATTGCGTATCATCAAACTTAGTTCTCCAAGATCTTCTTGAAGAAACTGTGCGGTGATAGGCGCTTTGGAAATTTCGATCAGCCTGGCAGTGTGCGGCAATCCGCTGTTTTTGACATACAAGGCAATGTTTGCCTCGCAGTCCCAGGGTGCTTTAACTTTCTTGTAAATCAGCGTGTCAAAACCGACCAAGCTGCGAAAATGAGGGTGAATGAACACCCTGGCTACAAAGCTAAAGTCTCGATGCCGCAAAACGTTAATGTGCGTCACCTGAACTTTCTTGCCAATCGAGCGGGTGATGAATTTTTCAATTTCACTCACCTCGGGAAACACAATCAACTGCAAATTAACTCTAGAATTTTCGTTTTTCATAATTTTCAAGTAGTACAGGAATGCACCTGATTGCAATGCCTGCGAGGCAAAAACAACGATGCACTTAGTAATTTCGAGGATACTTTCCAGTGGTCGCACAAAAAAAAGCAACCGCGCGTTATCTCCAACGTTTCAAACGTTAAAGCGAATCAAGATAAAAGCGCGTCGGTAATAGTTTTGAGTGAAAGTTCGTAAGAGGGAGAGGAAATATATTATAAGTTCAAGCTAACACAACAACCGTCATCTACAAAGTTCAAAACGCCGAGCGAAGGCGCTTTCCTATATCTAATTCGCAATACCCGCAGGTACAAAATGAGCGCGATGTTACTAGTCTTACCTACTTTCATTACACAGTCGAAATTTTTCTACTGAAAAAAGGCGACCTTTTAAGCTTCTCTAGCTATGTATGTTTGTACTAGTATTGAAAAAAAAGAATTCTAGTGTGGCATCAAGCGATGGCAGTAAAGTTAAACATACCGACGTGTCGGTCTTTGACGCTGCACATCACCAGATGCATTCTGAAGAACGCGCGCCCCAGCGAAATGATTGCGCTGATGGTCTCCAGGTGTTCCATTACCAGAGCCTGGGAAAACCATATATTCAACGCCACCGCGGACGCCACCATTTCTCGGATTATGATTGATGCCCAATTCCTGCGCGAGAGCCATAGAGCCTTCACCTAACTTGTGGCGCGGACCAACATCAGCAAACACGGCGAAGGCGACTTTACCGTTGTAGCGAACGGCAGCCATGTCACCAAGTTTGATTCCGAGATGTTTGTATTGTCCGCCAGGAAGTACGAAGTATGGGACAGTCTCCGCATTTACGGGACGTCCATCTCGATGACGCAATGAGGTGTTCAACTGTCCGGTCGGATCGATCTGCCGGGCGCGAGGACTGCCGTCTGCATCAATTGTCATGCCGGCTCTGAAATAGACTGGGCGCCTTCCGTTGTGAATGCCATTAATGCGAGCATTATCGAACATCTGATTCAAATAGGCTTGGTCAAGGGCAGCTGGACCATTTATATCGGAATAATTCTGTGGTTGGACTCGCTCATATCCACCGTTAATGTCGCGCATATCAGGGATTTGGCGATATTGCTGACGCTCCGGATGATTATATCCATCGAATGAATTCCAGGCAGTCTGCTGACGCGGAACAGCTTGCTCGGATACTGGTCGCAAATAAGGCTGTTCGCCAGTCGGCGACCTGTAAGCTTGCTCAGGATTTGGCTGCGCCGGAGCTTGTTTGTTATCGCTGAAATTACTGCGATCGCTCATGTTCTTCGTCCACCAGTCGCCGTAAAAGCCGACCGGACGACCAGATTTATCTTTCTCTTGAGTGAAGCTGCCATCGCCATTACTGATACCGCGCAAGAGTACACGCTCTTTGCCGCCTTCATGAGTGAAAGCATGTATCATCGCCTTTGAGCCGGCATAACAAACTTCCAAACGCAGATTGCGAGTTTGTCCATCGCGATCTTTAATCTCAAGTCTATCTACACCGGAAGCTAAAAGCTTCTCTACAACCTTCAGCTTGTCTTGAGAGCTAGCTTTGTCGTCTTGAAGAACAGCCTGGGCGTCACTACGCAATTTCTCTGGAGTGCCTGCCGTCTCAGTACGACCTTGTGCACTCTTATCTGGACCGTCACCGGAAAATCTGTAGTAATCGAGCGAAGATTTTTCCTGAGGCTGAGCACCAGGATTGTCTCCAGAAAATTGATATAAGTTGCGCTCTTTCGTCGAACTTGGTTGATCAAGCTCGCCAGCGCCACGTTCGGAACTTGTGCTCATCACAACACCGAGAGGCATCCAGGAAGGACGTTTTAGTTTTCTTTGGAGGAGGTCAAAACTGTTAACAGGGAAGGCCGGCGCGTTTATCGGGGGAAGATTTGCTCACCGGAAATCCGGCTCGCTCGCACACACTGCTTGTCAACAGTGCCCAAAATATAACATCGAAAAACCCGATTTGCAAGCATATTTAATGCTTTCGAAGGTTTGAGCGACGACTGAAGTGCAATTTTGGCTAGCGTACAGTTTTTTCTTCCTGCTCTTCTGTATCAACGCCCGACTTTGGTGTTTCACCCATCGTAATTGGATTTGCTCCATCGACCTTGCGACGGTCGCCTTTCATGAAGACATCGTTGTCTTCATCTTCTTGAAGCAAGTCAAGCAACTCGCTGCCTGTAGTCAGATCCGCTTTGACCAAGTTGCCGCGCGGTGTGCGGCGACGGTCACGATACATGGCTCCCAGTGTGCCCCAGTCGATGACCAGATTGCCGCCGGAAGCTCTGTGTTGTTTATCCCACGTCATCAACAAATCAAGGCATGCGTGGTCGATGTAGTCGACGTCTTCGAGATGCACGTGCAATTCGCTGTCCGGAGGAACATCCTCAATTGCCTGAGCGAGCTTCGGCAAACTCAAGAATGTAGCCGCTCCGCGCAGGTAGAGCGAGGTCTTATGTCTTGAATCTTCAGCTTCTTTTCTAATATTCAAGTGTGAGAAGTGATACAGCAACTTACCTATGGAGAGGATGACGCCGACCAGCACACCGGTCAGCAAATCGATAAACACAATCGAAGCCAACGTGGTCAAGAAAACCGCAACTTCGCCTTTGCCGAATTTACGCAAGTCTTTGGATTCTTCCGACATCACAAGCTTGTAGCCTGTCAGAACCAATAAGGCAGCAAGGCTGGAAACAGGCACCAAACGAACAACGGCAGGTAGCAAACAAACAAAAGCAAGCAACCAGAGACCGTGCATGAAAGAGGACAATTTGGTCTTTGCGCCGGCCTTCGCGTTTACGCCGCTACGTACAATAACGCCGGTCATGGGAAGCACGCCGAGGAATCCGCACACAATGTTGCCGACACCTTGAGCTTTCATTTCTTTATCGTATTTTGTGCGATGCCCGACCACCATTTTGTCGACTGCAGTCGCGGTCAGCATCGTCTCACAAGTGGCGACGAAAGCGACAGCGAAGGCGTCAAATAGAAGGTCAAAATTGGTTAGGTGATTGAACGATTGAGTAGTAGGAAAACGCAAGTCAGAAAGCAAGTTAGCAGGCAGATCCACATGCTTAATGGGCAAATTCAGAAAGCCATCAATTGCTGTTGCCGCAACAATCGCGACTAGCGCGCCAGGAATATGCGATATCCACTTCCACGGCAATTTTTGAAGGGGCAGTTTATTCCAAATGATTACAGTCAGAATCGTGCAGACTCCAATCATTGCGGCCAGGTGATGGCTCGTAGTGTCAGAGTGAACGATGCCTTTGTAAAATGCCTCTGGAATCGAAACAAGATTCTTCCAGGCTTCACCTTTCGGCGAATCGTCAACCATCACGTGAAACTGGCTCAGTATCAGCAAAACGCCGATGCCAGAGAGCATGCCGTGAATAACTGATGGAGGTACAGCTCGGAACCACTGACCCAACCCGACAAAACCAGCGGAAATTTGAATCGCCCCGGCAAGCATAAAAATTACGCCTAAACTTTCGATGCCATGTTGATGAATAAGTTCACTTACAACAACCACTAGCCCGGCAGCTGGTCCACTGACTTGAAGCGGGCAGCCCGATAAAACCGACACCACAAGTCCGCCCACGCAACCCGTGATTATTCCTGCTGAAACCGGCATACCCGAGGCAATTGCCACCCCCATGCAGAGAGGCAACGCGACCAGGAAAACGACTATTGAAGCCAACAGGTCGTTGAAGAAATACTTGCGGATGTTCGGTAAGCTAATGTCGAAAGGGTCGGACACAGATATGCTCCACTTGCTGGGGGCACTAGTAAGACCAGCCAGAATGATTTTAACTTTCTC
>JACMKL010000523.1 GCA_014380105.1 Candidatus Melainabacteria bacterium | reverse complement strand
TAATGTCAGAAAATTCTTTCGAAAAAGACTCCCGTGTAGAACTTGCGGACGCCACGAACATTGTTGAAGACCTGGAACTATTTGCTAAAGACGATGTGAGTTTAGTCGTCGTTGATGCAGATGCTAATGACACGGACATTAAGGCAGAATCGACAGTTGATGCTGATGACGAACATTCGCATCTGAGCATCACTCCGCATCAATTCGTTCGAAAGAAAAGCGGAAAGTATGAACCAACCGTTCGCCCTAACTTTTGGATTCCAATCATCTATCTGCTCGCCGGCATAATTCCATACGCGCTGTATTTTGCAGCCGCATATTTCATCGAACCATATTTTCTTCCCAAGCCTTTTCCGGATTCACCGCCGCCAGTTCATGGTCACAGTGGCACTCTGACTGCAATTCTCTATTGCATCAATGTCTCAATTCCATCATTCATCGGTGAAGTAACAGCACTTATTTTGCTACGAAAACGGGACCTGAAGCCCTGGGTAAAAATCCTCGCCTGGCTAATTTTCATGGCAATTGCATGCGTGGCTTTCGTCTATATTTCTATCGCGGCTGCAAACTACTGGTCGCAAAGTTAGATTTCATTGCCTCGATCAGTAAAATTGCGGATTTCGCAAATATTAAACGCGGGAGTTGAACGCTCTTAATTTCGACTAGAAAAACTCACAGCATAACATCAATAAAAGTCCGAAGACTGCTTGCCAGTCCCAAAATTTTATCCGATAACGGTTCGGATTTCGCCCGAAATTTAATCAGTCAATGCTTGGGATTTTGTAGAAATTTCAAGCATTGACTGATTATGTTTTCTTACCTACAGAGCGTTTGCAGCGATTTTCCACTATTGTGGTGCACAAAAAACTCAAAAAACACGACAGACGAACAGACCCATTTAACCTGCTTAGTGCGGAGGCATTATCGATTTCTGCACGTTCCTAGCCGGTGGCAACCAAGTCATTAAACACATTTTCAAAGAGTCGTAGACACCATCGCAGTAATAGTTGCACATCAAAAAATCATTGCTGGTTCCATATTGCTTGTGCAAAGCGTCCCCGACGATGAGTAAACCATCAAGCAATGCTTGACGTGAAACCGCGCACTCGTAGCCATTTACGAAGACCCAAACTTTTTTGTTCTTTTGATCAACTCTCACATACAAATAATCTTTCGTTCCGTCAAAACGATCGTCTCCCTCAAATTGAGGCTTTTTACGATTTAGCGTTACACCGGTTGTATCTTCAATTTGAGCGATTGTTGGGAAACTGGTTAGTTGCGTCAGAGTTTTTAGGGCACTAATAACTTTCGGAACCGCGGTATCAGGCGCTTTCAATTCAAGTGTTGGCAAAGCCATAAACTCGGGGAAGGATGCTTTCAACAGTGCTAGATTTCTGTCTGATTTTCTTGCCCTACATAAATCTCGCAGCTTTATATACTCCCGTTGAGCAGTGGCCTTCTGATTCAGATCCAGAAGTGCGCGAATACGCAGACATGAATAGCGCTGATCGCTTTTCCAAACTGCCGGTGCAGGAATTTTGTCCAATTCCTTCAAGGCGAGCTCATTCTTTCCTTGTTTTTTATATATCTCCACACAGGAAAAGGAGCACTCAGACTGCAACGTAGGATCCAGAGCTGCAGCCTTGTTAAAGTCCACGATCGCTTTGACAGGCTCTCGCATGATCACACGAGAATTAGCGCGATCCAAATAAAACGCTCCAACGCCAGGAAAAGCCTTAATTGACTCATCGCACTTTTTGATAGCTTTAAGCTGATCTAGTACTTCGAGCTGAAG
>JACMKL010000522.1 GCA_014380105.1 Candidatus Melainabacteria bacterium | reverse complement strand
CGCCGGTGAGCACCTCGAACATTACGCAGCCCATTGAATAGATGTCGGAGCGATGATCGATGGGGCGACCATAACACTGTTCAGGACTCATGTAAAACGGGCTGCCGATTACTTCGCCTGTGCGCGTGAGGGCGTCACCGTCTGGTCCGCCGTTTACAAATTTAGCGATGCCGAAATCCAAAACTTTGACGTGCTCGCTTTCCGAATCGATTCCGGGAGTCGTCAACATTATGTTGCTTGGTTTGATGTCGCGGTGTACAACGCCCTTGCTGTGCGCATATCCAAGTGCAAAACTCAATTCGACAAAAAGTTTTAGAGCAACATCAAGCGGAAGGATTCCAGATTTTTTTAATAGACTTGCAAGCGTTCTACCTTGCACAAAGTCCATTACTAGAAATGGTTTTACGTTATCGATGAAGCCGAAATCGACGACCTTAACTAAGCCTGGATGATCTAATTTTGCAAGCAGTTTTGCTTCGCTCTGAAAACGTTTAATTGAAGATTCAGAGAATTCGCTGCCGGTTAAAGTTTTGAGCGCCATCTGCTGCTGCAGCATGATTTGCTCTACTTTATAGACAACACCCATGCCGCCTTCGCCGATACTATCAACGAGTCGATATTTGCCGTCAACAAGCGTACCCATTTTGAGATTGGCTATGTTTGCAGGTTCTATGGAATGTTCTGCTAATTGCTGTCTGTAAGAAATTTGGTTGTCTTGTTTTACGCCCGTGTGGCTGGTCGTAGAATCATCGTCTGAATGGTACATTCAAGGCTCCAAAACGCAGGTCGCCAAAACGATCACCCCTGAGGGGTGAGAAAACCGACACCTTTAGAATGAGGCGTCTTTCATTGCCTTACAAAGGATATATACCCGTGAATCTTTGATCCACCTCGTTCTATAGATTTTGCATATCGACTGCAAATATCCGCTTGCAAACAAAGGTAGAGCCTCGCGCACATACCTATACCGCGGTATTATGGGGTATCAAATATGCACTCGAGCTTAGTTAAATGATCAAACATGCAACAATCCTGAGGTTCAGGATGTGTGCGAAGCAGTCAAAAAGGGCGACAAGAATGAAAATTGAAAGGTTGGGTCTGCTGATGGCAGTTTCTGGCGCCTTGCTAGTAAGCAATGTGGCGTCTGCGAAAGATGCCACGGAAATGGAAATTTCTGCCACCACAGGTAGTGCGGCAGTAGTGATTGCGCCTGAGTTTCAGAAAACAAATGATAAGTTTCGCGAGCTGTATGCAGATGCGCGAGCGCGTATGATCAAACTTTCGGAGCCGACCATTATTGTCTTTGGCGACGAAATAGTTCTTCTCGACGGTCCTAATAGAAGCAGTCGCAAATTCATTTCAGATAAATACACTCTGTTGAAATCTGTCGACCATATCTCGCTTGCTGTATTTATTTGCCTGAAGCTTGATACCGATAAACCACTTCTGCCGGAGCGATTGCAACAACTTGATCAAGTTAAGCGCTTGAGTCAAAAGGCTTTGGTGGCGCTGGACAAATGCAATCTCGATGCAGAAACACTCTTACGACAAAAGCTTATAATTAATAAGTCACTGGAAATTATCGAGAAAGTTGAGAAGCAAAAAACTATTTCGTCTGGCGAATTACAGGCGTTCTGCCGAGACATTGTAAAACCGGTAATGCAAAATGCTGATGAAGGTGTCGCTAGTCAGCTAAGTACAATTGATTCTATTGTGAGAAATTGGCGTGATAGTCTCGGCGAAGAGAAGTGGAATAAGCTGAAGGTTGTTATTGTTAGCGGGCATATGCCTCGTGAACAGCAATCGAATATGCAATATTTTTCGAAATTATTGAAGCAAAAACGTGAGGGTGACAGACTGATTTATTGTGAAGGTTTGTCGGAAGAAAACGACGCTCTGAATTTATTGGCGACACACGGTATCGATCGCGAAATTGCAATTGCATATTTCAATGATGAATGGAGAATGCATCGAGACTTGCTCAGCGACGGTGCTGCCGCCTATCTTAAAAAGCACCCGCCCTTGAAATAGGCATGAGTATTTATGTTCCTCCGCCTGGCAACCGCCGCGCGAAATTAGTTTGACGAAAAAAATGGCGCATTCCGCTTTTCTGGAATGCGCCATATCGATTTATCCTCTGAAGTCTAGCGACCTCTGAGGCGGCGTCGTCCTTCGCCACCTTCGGCACCACCAAATCGTCCGCCCAGTCGTCCGCCGTTGGCTCCTGCGGCAGCTCCAGCGCCACCTTCACGGTCTTTAAATCGGGAACCAAGTCCGTGACTTTCTGCCTGTTGTCCTGCGGCTGCAGCGCCTGCGCCAGCGCCACCTTGCTCGCCGCCACGACCAAACATACCGTGTCTTTGTTCGCCCTGACCATTCTCGGCGCTTCTAGCATTTTGGGCATTCTGTCCAGCATTTGGATAATTTTGCTGGGCATTTTTAAATTCGTTTTTTTGCTGGGCGTTAGCTTGGTTTGCCCATTGATTCTTGTCGTTCCAGTTGCCTTGCTGATTCCACTGGTTCATCACGGTGGCATTTTTTTCGCTGTTATTGACATAAACCTGATTGCCGCCGGAATTCATGTAGTACGGCTTGTTCTCAGCGCCCCTGTACATCGGCACTCCATAAGGGACGCCGTGATAGCCGTAGTTGTTGTCGTAGGCTGAATTAGTCAGCGCAGCTCCCATTGCGGCTCCGCCAGCTGCTGCCAGTCCGGTCATCGCCGCAGATCCGCCAGAAGATTGCTGCTGTTGTTGCTGCGGCTGTTGTTGCTGCGGCTGCTGCTGCTGCGACTGTTGCTGATATGAATCGTGTGAAGCGTACATGCGATTCATGTATTGCTGTAGTTCCGCAGCTGTCACTTCGACTGGTTGTCCGGTTTTGTCTGTGTACCAATAGTTACTTTGCTGGTCGCGATAAACTGAAACTTGTGTCGTCCCAGGAGGTAAACCAGCGCCAGGAAGAGGGAGTTTGGGTCCCATCTTTGTGACGACATATTGTTGTCCTTGCTCATTTGTGACCACGGGATAAAGCGTCATGCTCACTTGCCCGCTCGGTTGTCCGTATTGCGCTTTTGCTTCAGGCGCAAATGTGGCATATCCTGCGAAAACCGCAGCAGAAACGCTCATTACGAGGGTGAACGCTTTTGTTTTTTTATTCATGGTCTTCTCTTTTTTGCTAAAGACAGTAGTCGCTTCTCGCAAGGAAAAGCATCACAAAGAAACGATACGCTTACCTGCAATTTTAGATGCAAGGATAGCCACGGTTCGGTAATTATAGCGCATGGGTTAATGTTGCTGAGCTTAGCTTGTCACGAACGTATAGAAACGCTTCTTCAGCCCGAATGTCAGTGCTGGATTTGGTTGAGCGGTCGACGACTTCGACCAGACCATCAACCAGCTTTTTGCCAATGTTGATTCGAATAGGAATTCCAATAAGTTCACTGTCGGCAAATTTGATGCCCGGTCTCTCGTCGCGATCGTCCAGTAGGACGTCGATATTTGCATCTTTGAACTGTTTATAGATTGAATTAGCTGCCTTCATCGCATCTTCATTTGCAACGTTGATTACAGTGATAACAACTGTGTACGGCGCAATCGACAATGGCCAAATTATTCCTTTAGTGTCATGCGATCGTTCCACGACCGCAGCCATCAACCGTTCGACGCCGATACCGTAGCTGCCCATCACGATCGGAACTGTTTCGCCAGCGCTATTCAAAACAGTTGCACCCATTTTTTGCGAGTAGCGCGTTCCCAGTTTGAAGATATGACCAATTTCTAGGGCTTTGTCGACGCTGAGCGCCTCACCACATGTGGTGCACCCTTCTCCAGTTTTGACTGTCCGAACATCTGCCCACTCGTCTATTTCGATATCTCTTTCCAGGCTTACGCCGCGCCAGTGAAAGTCATCTTCGTTAGCGCCAGTCACCATGTTGATGCGTCCGGCTAGAGCTTTGTCGGCAATTATTTTTTGTATTTTATTTGGCTTACCCGTGTTGTCTTTCGATACTTTGACTCCGCCAAGTGAGCCGGCATGCGCGCCCATCGCTTCAAAAATTTCCTGTGCTTCGGCTGGTCTTGCTTCGCTGACTGCTAGAAGATCCGTAAGTTTTGTCAGATTTAGATCGTGGTCGCCTCGCACTAGGACCAGGATTAGTTTGCTTTCTGCCACATAAACAAGCGTTTTTATTTGATTATTTGCGGCAGCAAAAGGCGCAAACTTAGCTAATTCGTCAACTGTTTTGAGATCCGGTGTGGCAAACTTTTCAATAGTTTCCAGAGTCTGCGCAGCGCTTTCATCTTTTGAAGCAATACTGATTTTAGATGTTGCTTTCTCAGTATTCGCGGCATAGCCACAGGCTTTACAGAGTACAACTAGATCTTCTCCGGCATCGGTCAACACCATAAATTCCGTGGAGGCGCTTCCGCCCATCGCTCCGGAGCTTGCTTCCACGCCAACAAAAGATAAACCTACCCTCGTGAATATCCGCTCGTAAGCCTCTTTGTGCAACAGAAAACTTTTGTCTAGACCGTTTGCGTCAAGGTCGAATGAATATGAGTCTTTCATCGTAAATTCGCGGACTCGCAGCAGTCCAGCTTTTGGACGAAGTTCGTCGCGGAATTTTGTTTGAAATTGATACCAGGTTTGTGGCAGTTGACGATAAGATTGCAGGGCATTGCGCGCAATTGAAGTGAAAATTTCTTCGTGGGTGACGCCCAACACCATGTCGGTGCCTTTGCGATCTTTGAGGCGAAACATAATTTCGCCCATAGTCGCCAGACGTCCAGATTCTTCCCAAATTTCAGCAGGATGCAACGCAGGCAGAACAAATTCTTGACCGCCAATAGCGTCGAGTTCTTCCTTGATTATCGCAATGATTTTTTGCCTGACTTTCTGCGCGATCGGCAGCAGAGAATATAAGCCTGCTCCAAGCGGGCGAATATACCCAGCTCGCATTAATAGGCGGTGGCTGTCAGTTTCGGCTGACGCTGGATCCTCTTTTAAGGTTGGAATAAAAAGCTGTGACCATCGCATGATCTACTCCTCTATGCATTTGCACGAAAATAATTGTAGTGAAAAAGAAAGCGACCTCGTTAATTCACGAGGTCGAGTCTTGCTAAAACGGAACGCAAAGACTGTCTAACCCGTGCAACGAGGTCGCGGGTTGGGTCGTGGTCCGAATGTATAAATTTTTCGCATAGATTCATTGTCTCCTTTTGCAGATTTATGTCAATAGATTGTTTCTCTTCGTTTCGTTTTGGACTATGACACAATGGGTGCTCTTTCCAAAAGTCTGGAGTAAAAATGACTTCTAATAGATGGACGCTCAAGAATAGAGTCGCATTGATTACAGG
>JACMKL010000521.1 GCA_014380105.1 Candidatus Melainabacteria bacterium | reverse complement strand
GTTTTGCGTTTAGTCACTGCCCATCTCCCTGCAGATTGGTGAAAGCTCGAAAGTGTCGCCCGAAGCCACTTGCGGAATATATGAAGAGCCAATTCTACAGCCTTTCAAGGGCTAGGAAGGCAAGTGTTGCCGAATTCGCAATGATTGGACCATCATTTTTCTCTATAGAAGATCGCCTCAGCTGCCTTTGGCTCTCTTTTAGGTACAATCAACGAACCAAAGCTTCGCTAGCGTCGGACTTACCGGCAGCTAATCGGCTTCTGGGAGGCGAGGAGACCAGCCAGTATGCCTGACAACAAGAAAAATGACGAGAATGTCAATCGCGATTCTGTAGCCACAGTCGGCGAGGTCGATGCGCTTCCGCTCCGGCTGCCGGAATGGGTGAAGCGCACAGTACTCAATACTGAGGAAAATCGCTCAACCCGAAAAATTCTCAAAGAGCAGAGCCTCAACACAATTTGTGAGAGCGGACGTTGTCCTAATAAAGGCGAATGCTGGTCGAAAGGCACTGCCACTTATTTGTTGATGGGTCCTCTCTGCACACGCACCTGCAAATTTTGTTCAGTCAATAAAGGCATGCCTGGCGCACTTGACCCAACAGAGCCCGCTCGAGTCGCCGAAGCATCTCGTCAAATGGGGCTGCGCCACGTTGTTTTGACTTCAGTAAATCGCGATGATTTGCCGGACCAGGGCGCATCACATTTTGCTGCCACCATTCAGGCGTTAAAAGATGCCATCCCCGGCGTTGCAGTTGAAGTCCTGACGCCTGATTTCCAAGGTCGCAAAGATTGCATTGAAATTGTGCTGAAAGCAGAGCCTGTCGTATTCAATCACAACATTGAAACGGTGCCGCGCCTCTATAGAAAAGTTCGTCCGGGCTCTAAGTATGACCGTTCACTGTTAGTTTTGAAAACAGCCAAAGAAATATGTGACTACATCCCTACGAAGTCCGGCATCATGCTTGGACTTGGGGAAACGGAAGAAGAAATCATTGGCGTCATGAGAGACATGCGCGAAGCAAACATCGACATCATGACGATGGGTCAATATTTACGTCCAACTCGAGACCAGCTGCCGGTTTTAAAATATTACGAGCCACAAGAATTTGAACGTCTAGGCGCAATTGCATTATCGCTTGGTTTTAAAACTGTCCACTCCGGACCACTGGTGAGAAGTTCTTACCACGCTGAAGAGATGGCTAACGCAACTATCTAACCGGGCGAGGGTGTTTTTTGAACCAGGCTGATTCCACTGAAAACGAGAATCTGGGCGCACTTATGCAGGCTCAGAAATTTTTGGATGATGGTCAGCTTGAAGAATGTTTGCAATTAGTCAAAAGTCATTGGCTGAATAATCCGCAAGATACACAAGCTTGCGCGCTCCTCGCTCGCGTGATGAACGAAGCTGGACACGGCGATCTTGCCGGAAAGTTAGAACGTCTTTCAGGCATTTTAAATAGCGATGACAAATTAGTCTCAACCGAACTTTTCGAATCCAGTCATGCACTGATCGATATTCGTCAACATGACCTTGCTTCAATGTTATTGAATAGCGATGACAAATTAGTCTCAACCGAACTTTTCGAATCCAGTCATGCACTGATCGATATTCGTCAACATGACCTTGCTTC
>JACMKL010000520.1 GCA_014380105.1 Candidatus Melainabacteria bacterium | reverse complement strand
GCCGAAGAAGCCAACCGGCTGAAAAGTCGCTTTCTTTCAAGCCGGGCTCCCTGCTGACAATCTTGCCCCTCACTCGCGTTTCATCCATGCGCGTAAAGAATGCTTTCGTAGTTGGCACCGAATCAACGACCATGCTGACCGGAGAGCGCTTGAGACAAGTCTTCAAGCTTCCCAGCTCAATTTTTAATGTGTCTTTTGAAGACAATCAGTACGTATTCGCCGGACGGGGCTTCGGTCACGGTCTCGGGATGTCCCAGTATGGAGCTAAAACGCTCGCTGAGAGCGGATATAATGCAGCTCAGATACTCGCGTATTACTATAGGGACGTTTCTGTGGAGTACCTGAACAGGTCTCCCGGCATTTGAGGTCTTAGAGTTGACACAGGCTTTTGCGATTTTCACAATGCTCGCAATTTTGAGCGTGCTCATTATCGTGCACGAATGCGGGCACTTCTCGGTTGCCAGGTTTTTTGGCTTCCAGACTCCGGTCTTCGGATTTGGTCTACCTTTCGGTCCATCCTGGGTGGTGGGTAAGAAATGGGGCACTGAATTTCGCATTCACGCTTTCATGCTGGGCGGCTATGTCGCTATCCCAGAACTGGGCGACGAGTCAAATCAGGACGCTTTCGGTCCGCCTGAGAAGCCTTTCCGCAAGTTTCCAATATGGCAGCGAGCGCTCGTTGCTTTTGCGGGCGTCGGCTTCAATATAATTTTTGCTTACCTGGTCACGCTCGTCATGGTTGTCTCCATGGGCGATCCAGTCCAACGTGTTGTCGTTAAAAAATGCGTGCAAGCAAACCCGATCGCTCTAAACGCAGGCGTGAAGCCGAACGACGAAATTCTTTCAATCGACGGAATTAAGGTAGAAGGAACGGCTGACACGATCGCCGCCATCAAATCTCACCGCGGTCAAACGATGGCCCTTGTGATTTTGCGCCCGACTGCAGCCGGGAATGCGCTTTCCTCTGAAGATTACAATCCACGCGGTATGGATGCTGAGAAATTAGCGTCCGCTGACACCAAGAAAGAAACCGTCAATCTGACCATGATCCCGAATGAAAAGGGACAAGTGGGCATGGAGCTCGAGCCGAAAGTGGCTTACTTCAAGCGCATTGACGGCAATCCTTTCGAAATCGCAGTGCATGCTTACAACAAGCTCGCCGGTTTGACCTGGAGCATGATGGAAGCGCTTGGTCAGATGGTTCAAGGGCTTTTCCAGGGCATCATGTCTGGCGGCAAGCCTGCCGCCGGTGGCGGTTCGTCAGTTGGCATCGGCGACTTGCACGGCGTGCTTGCCGTCGTTGTTTTCGGCGCCGACGTTGCGCAGCAAGATTGGACGCAATTATTTTTGTTCACCATCATGATCAGCATGGACTTAGCTATCATCAACCTTCTGCCGTGGCCGGCTCTCGATGGCGGTCACCTCGCTTTCATGCTCTACGAAGCAATCCGCGGCAAGCCGATGGAAGAGAAAGCGCAGGGCGAAATTGTTAAATGGGGATTTCTCAGCCTGATCGCTCTGATGGTTGTCATAATGGTTAATGACGTTAGTGCTCTGATGTCCGGAAAACTGAGCATGAAAGCGATGAAAGAAAAATCGAAGGAAGCTCGCGAGAAGAAGGATAAAGAGGACAAAGCGGCGGCTCCAGCTGTAGCTCCTGCGACGGATTCATCTGCAACTCCGGCAACGACTCCGGCAACAACTCCGGCAACAACTCCGGCAACAACTCCGGCAACAACTCCGGCGGCGAGTGATCCGAAAGGATTGCCTACTGCAGCCACTCCAAAAGAGAAAGAGCGAGCTGACGCTCCACCGAAAGCCGAAGAGTCAACATCTTCAGCACCTTCGGTAAATTCCTCCCCTTTAAATGAAACAAAACCTGCACACTAATTTGTTTGACGTGACCTGGAGTTTTATATGGCTGTATACGATTATCGATGCAAAGATTGCCGTGTTACTTTCACTATCGAACGTCCGATGACCGCTGATTCTACTGACTGCGCATGTTCTGATTGCGGCAGTAAAGAAGTGACTCGCATCTGGAACGCCTTCATTCGCTCCGGCGGCTCGACACCTGATGTTGGGCAGAATTCCAAGTCGGAGAAAACCTCTGGTGGCGGCGGTGGTTGTGGCTCCTGCTCGACGCATTCCTGCAGCTCGTGCTAAAACAGTCTCGATTACTGAATGTGAAATGTTAAATCGTGATTTTCAGTTTCCTGGGCTCGTACGCTAACGCAACAATAATTATGACTCTTGGAGTTGCACTCTCTGTGGTCGGTTTAATTTTGGTGCGCCAGAAGGTGGACTTCGACCGGCTAACCGAGAACCACGAAGTTGGTGGCTATATGCTGTCGGTCGTCGGCACCATGTACGCAGTTTTGCTTGGGCTCGTTGTTGTAGACTCAATGACTCGTTTTCAGGAAGCTCGTACGATTGTCGAAACCGAGGCGAACAGTCTCGCGGACGTATTTGTTCTGTCTCGCCGATTTCCGGAAGATAAGAGAAAGAAGATCGAAAATCTCTGTCTCAACTACGCAACTGAAGTTGTTGAAGTCGAGTGGGACATGATGGACGATGGCTTGAAGAGCCCGAAAGCGCGAAAGATGGTTTTCGATCTAATGCACGAAGTGATCGATTTCGAACCTGTCACTGAAAGTCAAAAGGCTATTTATCCAATCGCAGTGGAATCAGTAACTGAACTTTGGGATAACAGACGCGCGCGCACCAATGTTTCCGACAATGGTATGCCTATTGAAGAATGGGTGGTGCTAGTTTTGGGCGGCTTAGTGTGCACTGTGTTTGCATACTTCTTTGGACTGCGCAATTTAAAGGCGCAGTTGATTATGACAGGGCTGTCTTCAGCGCTTATTGCACTCAATCTATTTTTGGTTTTAATGTTTGGCTATCCTTTTTCGGGCGATATGAAAATTAAGCCGGACGCACTTAAGGTAGACCAACTTATTTTTAAGAATCTACTTGGGTTATCAAACAACATGCAACTCTAAGGAAGAAAGCGAAGGTGGACCACTCCGCCATTTGTTTGCTTGATGATGATTTTGTTG
>JACMKL010000519.1 GCA_014380105.1 Candidatus Melainabacteria bacterium | reverse complement strand
GATGAGAGGTAAGCTGAGGCCGATCGGGTTGATTTAGTTGTTAGGCCACTGATCAGCGACAATTAGGGCTCTCCCGCAATCTCGGTGAGGCTACACTACACTCCCGCTAAATTAAATTTCGTTCGTCGAGACTATCCGCGGTACATGACCCGTGCTTTGAGCAAATCAAATTTCGCCCGACCATACATCTGTCGTTTCAAAAATTTAAGACGGTTCACCTGGCCCTCTGTCTGTCCGTTGCTCCATTGCATCGTCAAGGCCGCTTTCACTGCGCCCGCATCCTTCCGCAACCCTTTCACAAAGTTCTTCCATTTTGAACCGAGATTTTCCGCCTCTACCAGCCATCCTTGAAACGAATCAATATCCCGCGTTTTCACCAACTCTCGAAATTGTTTGGTCAATAATACTGCTTGTTTGATCTCTGTCGATGATTTCATCAATTCACTAACAAACTGCTCTTCTTCAGTACTGAGTTCTTCCTGCTTTTTTAAGCACAGCCAAGTGGCGTGTCTGGCTGATGGCAAGACCATTTTAATTGCCGGCAATCTCGCCCGATGCATGTACTGCTGTTTTATTTGATGCGGATCACGCATCCGTAAGCGAATGTAGCGAGTCACGGCTCCCATTGCTCCGTTAAAACCCTGTTCCTTGATTTCCTGCCACAGTTGAGTCGCGTTCTGACAGCCTTCTGCCCACCGCTGACGCAGATAATCGGCGTATCGATCAACCGAAGTTCTTCGGGGCGGAAACGCTGAGCGTTCCGGAAATGTTTCAGCGTGCAGTAATCGCCGCGCATATGGTGTGGAGATGCCTAAGCGCCGGATAATCTCGTTTTGATGGCAACCTTCCTTATGCAAAGCCTGTACTTGGTTGTAGATCTCCGATCTCTTCTGGCGGGTTTGTTCTTTCGCTCTGGTGCGTCGGTCGGACGCAAACTTAACACCATCAACCGGTTTGTTTTGACCGTTGATGATTGCTTGTCTGGCTTGATGAAAAGCAGAATGGTGCTGGTTAAGAAACTCCTTAAGCACATCAACTACGTTCTTTGATAAATGCCAGCGGTCAGCAACTTGTGTGGCTGTGGGCGCGCCCAGTGTAATGCCTTCAACATATTGCATGGCACGATCACGCGAAACGATTTCCACTTCGGGATGTGCCTTTAACCAATCTCCAACGGTTTTGCTTTCTCTGTCAGGCAATAAATCTATTGGCTGCCGACGCTCTAAATCAATGAGAATCGTGCCGTAAGTGTGTCGTTTGCGAAAAGCGAAATCGTCCAGCCCAAGAACTCGCACAGTCTCTTTTGGTTGGGGTGAAGACTGCCGAATGCGGCGCAGTAAAGTGTCGGCGCTGATGGCGAACCCGAGCTTTTCAGCTAAGCGTTGTCCAGCTTCGCCACCCAGCGCAAAAGCCAGGGCTGTGAATGTTGAGTTGAGGCGCACAGTGCTCCGGGCAAAGTCCATGACCACGGTGGGCAGTCTTTCAGCGAAGACTTTGCGCGGGCACG
>JACMKL010000518.1 GCA_014380105.1 Candidatus Melainabacteria bacterium | reverse complement strand
CGCGCCATGAATACGCGAATTGCAAATAATTAGGGAAGTTCGGCCATCGACTTGTTTACTTTCTCGATGAAATTGCGATCTTGCTTTTTGTTGCTGCTTTGAATTTTTAAAGCTTGCTCAAATCGCTCTCGTGCAAGTTTGAAATTTTTCTCGCGAGCTGCTCGTCGACCCAAATAATAGACAACCTTTGAATAGCTTGGGTTGTTGGTTTCATTCAATTCTCTAAAAATTTTGTCGGCGCCGTCAATAAAGAATTCTCCGAGCTCCGGTTTTCCATCGTGAGACTCTAAAGTGACACCGGTGATGAACATACTTTTGCCAAACTCAAGTTTGTTTTCACCTGCATCGTCTCCGTGAATGGCAGAGTCTTTTTTCAAAAGTGTCTCAGCTTCCTGGAATTTGTTCTGCTGTGCCAGAGCCCGTGCGAGAGGCCAGGTCGTTAAATTGGCATAGGTCGGATTTGTGTTGCGAATACCTTGCAACATCAATTCTGCCTGAGGATATTGCTTATTTTTATAGCTCGCCATTGCCAACCGTACGCCATCAAGGACGGTGCCAGCTTGATCATTCGGAAGCAGCGCCCACTCTACAATTTTCGGAAGTTGCCAGTTCAATAAAATCGTGGCTGCTTTATCTGGCTGCTGCGCTATCACTTTGCGCAAATTCACAAAACTCATAATCGGAATTGTGAGAAGCGAAATGGATAATGCCCAAATCCAAAAACGCGCTTTTTGCTTGACGTTGACTCTCTGTCCTTTGGAAAATGCAGTGACCTCTTTCTTCAGATCTTTCATCGATTGATATCGATCTTCTGGTCTTTTTTCCAGCGCACACATCATAATTTTCTTCAGTGGCGACGGCGTTTTTAAGTCTGCAGGCAACGGCTTAGCAGCCTCCTGCGTGTGTTTTATAACTGTTTCGGCAAAATTCTTGCCTTTGAATGGAGGCTGACCGGAAAGCGATTCATACATAACGCAGCCCAGCGAATAAATATCAGAGCGCGCGTCTATTGATTTGCCCAGGCATTGCTCTGGGCTCATGTAGAGCGGACTTCCGAATACTTCACCTGTCTTCGTCAATTTCAAATCTTCACTATTTTCGTTTTGCAATTTTGCAATTCCGAAATCGACAACGCGCGCCTGCGGAGTAGCGGCACCATCGTTAACAATCAAAATATTGCTTGGTTTGAGATCTCGATGCACGATACCTTTGTGATGGGCATGCTCTAATGCGTCTGCGACCTGCGCAATAATGTCTGCCACATACATCGGTGGCAGCACTGACCGGCGCGCAATCAACAAGCTAAGCGGCACGCCATCAATCAAGTCCATGACCAGATAAGGTCCGTGTTCTTCAGATATATTAAAGTCGTGAATGCGGACGATACCAGGATGGTCTAGAGTGCTCGTCGCCTGCGCTTCTTGTTGAAATCGCATCCAGGTTTCGTTGGAAATATTGCGGTCTTGATGGAGCAGTTTAATAGCCACACTTCTCTTCATCAGAGTGTCATAGGCTTGATACACCGAGCCCATCCCGCCCTCGCCGAGTTTCTCCTCGACTTTGTATTTGCCGGAAATAACCTGCCCACGCAAGTCTATTTCCTCATTATAATTTTCACTGCGCGCGCGTTTTGGCGCACTGGAATTCTGACCTGAAGCCGACTGAGAACCGCTCAATACGAATGTTTCTTCCGTATTCGGTGTCGTTATTACTGTCCTAACCTGTTCTTGAGAGTCCGTAGACTCGACTAACTCTGGCTTCGAAAGGGAGTCTGAGTCGAATGTTTGTGCTGGATGCGCGTTCTCGGACTCTTTCATTTACACCAACTATAATTCTAGCGGTCGTTTTCCAGGAAGTCCTAATTCTAGCAGCTGGTGACCTTCATCACGATGTACTGGTTTGGCTGGTCGCAGGCACAGGCATGCCTCTTAGCAAAACTTCAATACGATGTCGTACATGTGTTCTGGCAATGGCAATTCTTCGCTTCACACGAAAACGCATTCTTTGAACTATATTCACGGCGTTTTTGGTCGGCAAAAATGGGCATCCTAATTCTTCTTCTGTAGGCAAATTCAGTACACTTGGAGCAAAGGGATGAGTGATGACCAGATGATCGAATTCCATTGCTGCCAGTATACGGCTTTTGATAAATTCCTCAGCGTCAGCTCCGTTAAGACCCTGTTCTCGCGCCTTCAAACCAATTTGCCGCCCCACCCAATTATTTGAAAGGTCGCGCCGTCGATCTCGTAAATCGGTCTCGGCAACTCCGTTTCTGTCAAAAGTGAATTCGCAAAATTCACAGGCGACAAACAGCTTGTCTGCTAAAAATTCACCCAACTCATATGATGCCAGCGCCGATCCGTATGTGTGTTGAAAACCGTTTATTTTCTCCCTCCAGACCGTCATCTCTCCTTCTCCCAGTGGCATTTTGTAGGTTGACGACCCGTGGGATTCAACTACCGGAGCCTGCACAAATTCACGCTTGGATGGAAAAATATGTAACAACAAATCCTTACCCATCAAGTCGCTTTCAGCGGCACCCACACGCCACAAAATGGTTAATACGTACAGCCCGAGGAGGCAGCCCAACACGGCGAGACTGCAAAATGTGTATTTGATTTTCAAAACTAGTTGTCCTTTAGTAGGCTCTAATATATATTCGTCGCATGACATGGAACTATGACGACTGGTCCAGGTCTAAGTATCCCAATTTGGTCTTAAGCATTTGTAATCAGGAAGTAAGTATAGTGTCTGCGAAACCACTGACAGTAGGGATTCTCGGCGGAATGGGTCCGGAAGCAGCAAACCAGCTCTCTTCTTTGATTGTCGAAATGGCGAATGCT
>JACMKL010000517.1 GCA_014380105.1 Candidatus Melainabacteria bacterium | reverse complement strand
TTGGTTTTAGCCGTTGTAGTTATCACTTTGATGCTGCTTGCTTATTTTCAGGCTGGTCGCGTAGTTTTAATTGTGATGTCAACGACACCTGCAATTTTGCTTGGAGTTTTGACAATGCTCACCATTACTGGTACCACATTGAATGTTCAATCCTTCATGGGTGCAATCATGTGTATTGGCGTTGGCATCGCTAACGCTATTTTGCTGGTCGTTTTTGCAGAAGAAAGCCGCAGCAACGGAATGACCGCAAATGAAGCGGCTGTTCACGGTGCGCAAAGTAGAATGCGTCCAATTTTGATGACTTCGATTGCAATGATCGCTGGGATGGTGCCAATGGCATTATCGAGCGGACAGAGCTCACCGCTTGGACGGGCCGTGATAGGTGGCCTTTCCATGTCGACAATGTCAGTGTTGACACTCCTGCCCTTAGTTTTCTCGCTAATTCAGAACAATGCTCCAATCGGAGTCAAGTCGCTACACCCTGAGGATCAAGGTCTTTAGTTAAATGCAAAGTCAAACAAGCAATCAGCCACAGCCACAAAATGAACACCGCGATAAGCTATTCAGCATCAAGAATCTGGTGTTTTTACTTGTGGTTCTGGCATTAGCAGGAGTAGCTTTCTACTTCATTTATCAACAACGCCATAAGCCAATGGTTGAAACTGAAGTTAGTGAAGTAGTCACTATTCCAACGGTGAAAGTAGTATCAAAAACACTTTTCCGCGAAGACCAATTACCTGGAGAAATAAATGCCTATCAGGATGTCCTGATTTATCCGAAAGTGCCCGGATTTATTAAATGGATAGGTGTTGACCGCGGCTCCATTGTCAAAAAAGGTCAGCCGATGGTCAAAATGTACGCGCCAGAATATTTAGCGCGCCGGAGTGAAGGTGAAGCAAAAGTAGCTGCGGCAAAAGCGACTCTGTCAGCTGAAGAATCAAAATTGAGCGATTTGCAGGCAGAGCTCAAGAAGCGCAAAGCCGTGTTACTTGGTGATCAATCGACCTATCAACGCGTTTATACCGCTTCACTGGTGCCAGGAGTAATTGCAGACAACGATGTCGTGCAGTGGGCCCAATCAGTTGAAGCGGACAGGCAGGACGTCAATACTTACATGAAGCGCGTCAACGCAAAAGCGCATGAAGTCTCAATGCGCAAAGAAGAGTTGAGTGCAATGATCAAAGCTTTTGAAAATTTTGCAGACTTCGCCTCGTATCTGGATGTACCGGCACCATTTGATGGCTACGTAACTGAAAGAAAAATGCACGTCGGTAGTTTTGTCGGACCAGACGGAACTGGTGCCTATCCACCAATCTGTAGATTGAAGCAAATAGACCTCTTGCGAATAGTCGCTCCGGTGCCTGAAGTTGATGCGGCCGGCGTAATTATGGGCTCACCGGTACACTTTACTGTCTCGTCTTTTCCAGGGAAAAAATTCACTGGCACAGTTGCCCGTATTGCAAATGACCTCGACAAAGACACCCGAACCATGCCGGTCGAACTCAACTTTCTCAATCCCGACTTCAAAGTTTTACCAGGGATGTTTTGCAAAGTTTATTGGCCGACGCGAAGACCAACAGCGTCTCTATTTGTGCCAATCTCATCTGTTGTGTCCACCCCACTCAATACTTTTGTGTGTAGAGTTCAAAATGACATTGTTGAATGGGTAACAGTTCAAAAAGGTCAGATCATGGATGGCATGATCGAAGTGTTCGGCAACTTGAAAGAAGGCGACACTGTTGCTCAAAAGGGCAGTGAAGAACTGGATAATCAGTCGCGCGTAAAACCAGTGTCAGCCAAAGCGACCCCTACCAACAATTCCATATAAATTCAGAACAAATACTGTCCAGACTTATTTTGCGTTAGCAATTTTATCTGCACGCGATTCGGCTAACGATGCTTCTGTCGTTTTACCAAGTCCACGCAAGACCTGCGCATAATCTCGCAAGCAGGCAGCATAAAGCGAGTCATTTGAACCGACAGCACCCTCAGTGCTAGCCAGGGCCCACTGATAGAAGGTCGATGCTTCTTGTAATTTGCCTTGATGATAAGCGCTGAATGCTAAATCGTTTAGCATGCGTGCAGTTTCAATACTATTCGGACTGAGCGAACCTTGCCCCGGGCTGAGCATATTCTGATAGATAGCAGTTGCTTTATCTGCATTACCGAGTTGCATTTCGACTTTGGCAAGGGCAGTGCGAGTATTCGCAGTCAACAAATTATTGGCACCATAAGTCTGCTCGTAGATTCCGATGGCGCGTGTTAAAAGAGGCTGAGCATCAGCATATCTTCGTTCAGAAATATAAAGCTGCGCCAGCCCATTTAAATCGTTGGCTACAGATGGATGATTGGGTCCAAGCGCATCAATATCGATCGCAATCATACGTTTATAGTATGACTCTCCTCTCTCATAGCGATTCGCTTTAAAGATCGAATCACTGAGCACCTTGTACGCAGGAGCCAAAGTAGCATCCGAAGATGTTTCCATAAAGCTACGACCGGCGACGCGAGAATTTTCGTCACTGCTGGAGAGGCGTGTGGTTCGTAACTGAATTTGGCTTTCCTTTTGAAATTGCGATACTCCGGATTGCGAGTTTGATGCAGTCGGCGGCGTAATTGTATTGCGCAAACCCAAAACAGGAACAGAACTAACACTGGTTGCAGGTGGTGGTGCAACTGCGCTGCCTGCCACTTTCGGTGAGAAGTGTTCACTCGAGCTGTGTTTCTCGCCCAGGATGTCTTCCTGGAAATCTTTCAGAAGGTCGCGATTAGATGTGTCGTTTCCTTTGAGCAAATTATCGTAATCGTGCAAAACACCTTCAAGCTGTTTGGTGGCAACGGCGTTTGCATCTCTCGACAAAATGGATATGGATTGTTTGTAATGACCTTCTGCTTCTTTTATTTGTCCGGCCTTGCCTTTGGCTCGCCCGAGACGATGCAGGGCACTAGCTACACTGGGGTCGTACGGACCGTAATTTTTCTCATTGATATTCAGGGCCCGTTGATAATATGTCATCGCTGTGGTGTGGTCGCCTTCGGATTCTTGAAGAGATCCTAGTGCCATTAAGACTGGTGCCACCTGCCCACTATTTGCGCCATATCGCGCGCTAAGACGTCTAAAAAGTTTTTGGTACAACGACTGCGCTTCTGCTGTTTTCTCTTCCAGAGCAAGTGTGGCAGCAAGTTTGAGCATAACAGTTTCGACACTGTTCGAATTTTTCGTTTGCTTCTGAACAAGTTGAAGGGCGCCACGAAAATTACTTTCTGCTTTTTTCAATTCTTGCTGCTCTAATGAAGTTTCACCCTGAGCAAAGGACACTTTCCACGAATCTTCAACGGCTGCAGCATTAACACCGGCAGAACAGAGCGATAAGCCAAGTGTAAAACTGATTGCAACTAAGTAATTTTTGCGATGTTGACTAGTTCGGCTAGGGCTCAAAATACTTTCATTCCTCATTACAAGCACAATGGTTCTTCGATAAAAAACCATTTTACTAGCTTTAAGTGTCTGATGTTCGGCGACCAAAGTCGGATCAGGAACGCAAAATGCCTTTGTATTTATGCCAATTTGCCCAGGCAGCCAGGCTAGAACTTGTGGCTAAGACGCCTATAACGCTCAGAATAGAAAGTAGGCATGCAGGAGCCCAACTTAAGCCATACTGCCCAGACATTAAAATCAGGCTCTGAGCAAAGATTCCAACCAGAAGCGGACTTGCCTGCAATAAGCCAATGGTGATTAGTGGCTTTAAATCAATCGTGCGAGCACATCCAACAAAACAAAAAGCCGGTATGCCTATAAAGAAAAACATCGCAGCAATGCAAAAACCCTCGATTCCAATACTGGAAATTAAATGAGTACTTGGTCTGTCTGGCATTTTGGAGACGTGATAGCAGGCGGCAAGCGTTATCAATGTTGCAGGAGCAGTAGCAAGAGCTGTAAGTGAAATTGCTCTGGCAGAGCGGAAAGTGCTTGGAAGAGCGTCGGCTATCAGTTGACCGAATCTGCCTGCCAAAAACACAAACACACAGCATAAAGCGGCAACAATACCGTTGTTCATACTATCGGCACAGGCTGCCGCGCAAATAGAAACAGCCAAAAGGCCCAGCATAAAAGTTCGCAGTCGATTAGCTTTCACTTTTAAAAAACCGCGAAAAAATTCAACGCTGAAGAAAAATGCAAGAGCAAAACCCACAACTGAGGCATGAGTGGCGAGAGCGGCTTGCGTTGCGTAATAAACTTGAGAATTTTGAGTAAAGCGGTGAAAAAAACTCTCGGTCAAACTTTGCACCAAAATCATCTGTAAGAGACCACCGAAGGAAAGCCACAATACAGCCAGCCTGACTCCTATTTTTTGCCAATGCCACCAGGCTTTATGTTCGCAATTCTGATCCGATGCAGTTGATGCATAACCGGTAGAGTGCGTAGCACACATAGTTTCAAACGAGTCAACAACTTGCTCAGACTCAGTAACTGCAATTTTGTTTTCAGGCTCGCCGTGGGCGACGCCCGAGACTAGCTCGATATTGTCAGAAACTTTGGTCTTCTCGCCGTGCATCAAGGTTGAACCTCTCCATTCTGATAAATTTATGCCCAATTGAGACGAAGTTAATTTAACGCCACAGCCAGTCTGAATTTTGGGCAAAAACGCGGATTAGAGACGAATTTCACGAAGAACCATTAATTTTAATGAGCCCGAGAGCAAGTATTGGCGAGCGATAGTTCGCAATGTCATATACTTTTTTGAGCATAAGTCAGTTAGGTCTCGGTCAAGGCATCGCGATGCCTCAACCAGGCGCTCTGAGCAGTTTACGTAAGGACAGGAAGCCGATGAATTCAGATGTAGTCGAGAAAAGCCTCTCCGCCGACTCAAGCATTCGGGACAACCTGAAGCCGCAGACTGAACGTCGGCGGACATTCGCCATCATTTCGCACCCCGACGCCGGGAAAACTACC
>JACMKL010000516.1 GCA_014380105.1 Candidatus Melainabacteria bacterium | reverse complement strand
CTGCGACTTGAGCACTCGGCAACACACACCGTGGCGAACACCCCCGATGAGCAATGGTGGCGACAGACTGCGATCAGTTTGAATCCGTGGGTACTGGAGTGCACGCGCAGCATCCACCCCGATGCCTTGTGAATGAGATCCTCTTCGTCGTCCAACAACTGCTCGGCAAAGGCTTACTGGAATTCGGCTTTAATGCGCGCTTCGCTTGCGTCACCGTTGTTCCAGAGCGTCAATCCAGTCACTGCTGTACCTTCCGGCAGGGCTATCTCAGCGCGGGCTTCCTGCATAGATGCTGATTCATTTTTAAGTACATAGGTCCAGTTGATTGTTGAAGTCAATGTGGTTGGACTGAGAGCACCACTCATCAGTGAGCGGACGAGTGTTAGTCCCTTTATTGGCTCACCGACTACATGCCGGCGCAAATAATCATCTGACATAGCGGACAAATCGCCAGTGTTTGAATCGCGAAACGGTTTACCTGTAATCGCAAAATAAAGTTGGCGTTGAGTTGTTGAATTTATGGGAATAAACAACCCCGAAATTCCAGTTGCGCAGTCGTCTGTGCATTCCATGCGCAACTGTCGCTCGATATTCAATGTCCTCAAAACATTCAAACCGCGAGTACGTTCGACTCTATCGGCTGATACTGCACTTTTCTCGGCAATTCTAATGTAGAACGATTTTGCCTCAGTTGCACAAAGTGATGCGACGGAGACAAGCAAACCGATAGTGGCAAATACAACCACTTGTGCTCGTGACGCCTTAAAATCGCGAGCCACACGAAACCGATTGATCTGATACAACGACGTCAGAAATGCAGCAAGCGAAAGAGTGGCAATAGTAGTAAAGCCTGTGCCAAACTCACTACCGATTTGACTTTCAAAACTGGAGCAACCGTAAACCAGAGAGCTTGCGCAGAACAAGGAAATCAAAAGACTGGTGCCGAGGGCAGATCCTGCGACGAAACCACGAATTAAGGAAAAACGATAATCCTTCTTTTGCAAGAGATGCCACAATCTAAAATTTACAAGTGGAATAAGTAAAACAAAACCAAGCTGCAGTGCGGTTTCTACAGGGTGATTCAGCAGGACTAAGGTAATTCTTTTCAAACAACATGCAGTTGTGAGAAAAATCATTGCGCACGGAATCCACACTCCGAAGAGCAAAACGCATAGACTTTGAAAATTATACTTACGTCTCCATCTGTACCATTTTCGTTTTTTCTCGCGCTCTGCAGCCGGGTCAGGAGGCGGCTTCTTCTTAAACCCGCCAAAGTTCTTTGGATTGATGGGCTTCCTTACTTCTCTGCTTTCTGCGGGTTCCGCCACAGCGACAGAGGATTTATTGTTGTCGTCTTCACTCATGTGCATTTCTCCACAAAAATCGAATTTTGTAGCGCACAACAAATCAAGACGCCCGAGAAGTGATCAGTCATGCAAGCATGGCAAAGCACTGCCCAAGAGGGTCTATTATTCTGAAACGCTACTTTAGTAAGTCGGTCTGCTGAAGTCCAGCACAGCAAATGTAACTCTAACGACCGCCATGATCGATGGGGTTAACCCTGAAAGCAGCCCATCATTTTGGAACACTGCTAAAATTCCAAAATGAGTTCTAAAAAGACAAGTGACACGATTTAACTCCGCACCAAGCGAATATCTATTTCGCGTTGAACATAAGTCCATTCCTTGCTCTGCCTGAGTTCTTTCAAGAGTTTATCGAAAGCAAGCTTATCTTTTGAGTCGAATTCGAACCATGTAAGAAAGTCAAATGGCTCACCAAGGTCTTTGGAATGATAGAGTCTTCTTGCTATCGCCGGCAGATATGCCATTCCAATTTCGATGTGGTGCGACTCTTCTTCAAATATCTTTCTCCGCTCATCTTGTGACAGCTGCCACCACAAGTCTGTTTTTTGAATTGGTATTAGCGCAGCTGAATTCGCTTCGGGACGTCCCAATGGTGGTGATTTCTGAATCAGCTGCTCATGCTCTTCATGATTAGTGTAGCGCTCGTAACTACGTGAGCCACGCAGCTGCCAGTTACCAGAAAAGTTTTCAGATAGATTTGAATCAAGAATGTCCAAATGAGTAGCGAGCGAAAGAGGCTCCCCAGCAACCGTCTCCATGCTGAGTATCCTCCACGCTCCGGAAGTTCCGCCTACAAAACTAGTAATTTTTTTCATTGCCTCTCTTTTCCTAACAGAATCACCCAATGCGGGCAAAATTGGCATAAGCCCTAAGCCTCCAATCATGATTGCGTGCCTGCCAAGCTCATGCAAAAAATCTCTTCTTGTCTGCATATAGTTAGTCATTAAAGCCAGCGAGTTTGCGAAATTTCTCGATTCGCAATTGAACTTTCGCTGCCAAATCAGCCTCCTTATTGATTACTGAGATCTTTG
>JACMKL010000515.1 GCA_014380105.1 Candidatus Melainabacteria bacterium | reverse complement strand
TTCGGCAAGCGCATGCAAAACGCCATCAAAGACTCCTCACGCCGCTTGGGTGTCTTGACCGGAATCGTGCAAGATAATCTCATCGGCATCAAAGAGATTCAACTGTTTACGCAGGAGAAGCGCGAACACGAACGTATCAATGAGTATTCAACCGATACAACCAACCGCCTGCTTTATGGTCGGGGAGCATGCTGCGCGTCAGACCGGGTGTGAAATCTCTGAGGCAGGAGCCGGCTGTCGCCAAAATCTCTTTGTGGTTTAGCCCGATTGAAGAGCCTCCCAAAGAATTGCCGCAGGCTGCCGCCAGAATGACGCCACGAATTTTGTCTTTGAGCTCTTCGGGCGGGAGGTTTCCTTTCAATATGGAACCGCTTCCGCTTTGAGGTTTGTTATCCACGTTTCTTCCTCAAAATCACTAACCAGGAGCGAGAAATGGCACCCACGCCTATTTCTGCCTATCCTCGCCCAGAGAAGCATAATTATGACAGACCACGTTTTTAATGTCGGCGTGGGATTTCTACCATAAGTACCGTAGAAACCCGAATATACACGGGGTACTTGATGAGATAGCCTTTAGGTGTGAAGAGCAACGCTTTGTAGATAGCTGGAATTTACAGGCAGCATTGCTCGATTAAGACGTCCTCTTAGGTATCAATTCCCTCGGCGGCCAATATCATCTCCTCCATTTACCGGGTCATATAGCTCGGTGAAACGGTTTTGAATGTCTTAATCCAACGTTACACGGAAACGCTGGAGGTCTTACATGGGTGGCAATACGCTAGGTGAACAGATGTTGTTCCAGGAGCGCAATGGTGAGCAACCAAAACAAGTGGTTGCAAACGAAGCGGCTCTAGAAGCATCCAGAAACCTTCTATTCAACTCCCAGGTAATGAATGGCAACGTAATCGGACCAGGTCACCCCGAATACGGCAATACGGATGCAGCAAAGGGTCCCCAAACTCCAACTGAAGATATTGGCGCATTGACCCGGTACGGCACTGTATACGGAAAAGGTTTACTCAGAACTCCGGAAGGCGTGGTCAATACGCTCGGATACTACTGGGACAATCCAGGCGAAGCAGGAGGAAAAGCGCTCTTTGCCGGATCAATTGGTGTCGGTATGCGCACTCTTCTTCCAAAAGCCGGCGCGGCGCGCGGCGTGGTTGGCGCCGTCATGCTCGGAATGTTTGCGATAGACGGTGTGAGCGCTCTGGTAAATGGCGGCAAAGATGCAGCGAATGCCAAAAACCGTCAAGAACTCGATCAAGCTGCCACCCGCTTTGGCGACAAGATGGGCATGTTCACCCTGGACGCTGTAGCCGGTGGCTATATCGGTTTTAAAGCTGAAAGATTGACCGGCAAAGTCTTCGAAAACCCTGTTGGTCTGGCTCAGAAGGCTGGTGGACTGGCTGACATGGCTGCCTCCAAATTCGGTAAACCAACTGCGGCCGACGCACCAACTTTCTCCACTCGCTTCGGCAATTACACCGAACAAAATGTGGCACCGCGGATGGCGGCATGGGAAAAGAAAGTCGATCACTTCTGGACTTCAGATGAGTCCAGAGTTGGAAAATTTCTCAACACTCAAGTTGCCAAATTAGACACTTTCACAGCTAAATTCAAAACAACTGAAAAGCCGCAAGAAGGTCATATTCTTGATAGTTTGACCAAAGAGCAAAAGCTCGGACTGATGAAAGATGCTCAGCGTCAACATGCCGCCGCCATCGATTCACACATGATGTATCGTCATGGTTTGAAGGGCGAAGATGGGCAGTATCACGGTTTCGACCGCACTCTCGCTTTACTTAAAAAAGGTCTCAATCCAGAACAAATCAAAGCTGCCGACGAAATTCCAAACGTTCCAGATATCAAAGATGTCAGACTTGATGCCGCTCTCAAAGGCTTGAGAGATACTCGCGATCAGATGATCGGACTTAACGATCAGATGACCAAAATCTCCGGTCACGATCATCACGGACCACACGATCATGGTCACCAATTCAAGAAAGACGAAGGCGGCGTAGGCGCACCAAAACCGCATGCAGAGCCTGGCTCGCACGCGAAAGCCAACGAAGGTGCAGGCGCACTTCAAGTAAAAACAGATGGCGAAATCAATGCTACCATGATGCAAAAAATTGCCGCAGTTACTGAAGAAGAACGTCTTGCCTACACGCAAGAGCGCACAATTGTAGAATCTTATAAAGACGAGAAAATCGGACAAGTTCACAACGCCGTCAATCAAAATCCGAAACCATTGGGTGAAGAGCACATTCCAGCCCGCAACTCGATGGTCAAATTGGGCGACGAAGTAGAAACTATCAACGACGTCAAACAAGTCAAAGACCTCTTCGATTTCTTCGCCGCTGCCACCACTCAAGACCAGGCAGCCGGGCTAGGTGCTCACCAGCGTCTCGCCAAAGAATTGAATTTAGTCGGACAAGAATTCCACACTCACTTAGTGGATTCAATGAGAGCGGCAGGTATCAAAGATCCTTTCACCATCTTACAGGGCAAAACGCCACCACTATTTGCAGTGGCATCAGACCTTGTCACCATGGAAAATGGCACCACGGTAAACGCCGGACCATACACCATGCGCCGCATCATCACCCAAGATCCAAAGACTGGCGAAAACGTCACAGTTTGGGGTCCGGACCTGGTCAAATATCCACTCAACATGTACGGCGAACGCGCCTCTTCAATAGGCGTCTACGGTCACGAAATCGGTCACGATTGGAATGGACTGATTGCGAAATTCCTGGACAAATCCGGTGAAGGCGGCGTTCTTACAAATTCAGTCAAGAAAGCGCTCGGCGATAAGTATGGCGAAACTGCCACCATCGTAGCCAAAGACGGCACGAAAAAAGAGTTAGTCGTCAACGGCGAAAAATGGACAAACGGGCGCCTGATCGAAGATTACTTGAGAGCCACCCGTGATGAAAATACATCCGACATCATCGGAACAGCCTGGACCGGCATCAACATGCCACTGGCCCTTGCCCGCCTTCTGATGAGCGGTCGTCGCAACGGCAATTTGATGGAGAATTCCAACGTCTTCAGCCCAAGCAAAATGTCCAATCCAGACAACCCGATGGGATTCGAAGTGCATGCGATCGACGCATTGAGAATGGTGATTGGCGCAAAGACAATTGAATATCTCGGCAAAGGCAATCCGGCTCTCGAAGCGCAAGCAAAATCACTGATTGCGCTCTCCCGCGAAGGCTCTACAAAGGGAGAATACGAACTCTACAATCTGGACAAACCAGGTCAAAAGATCGTCATCGAACGCGATGTTATGGATAACGTGATTGCAGAATTGATCACAGCGCAGATGGAAACACCACTGTCCGTCCTGGAAGGCAAAACATTCAGCAGCATCTTGCCGCCACTGAAAGATAATTGGCCGAAGATGGAAAAATTGAGCGACTTGATGACTGACGCTATCGTAAGCGGCAAGAAGGTCACCGATGTTGTAGGCGACCCGCTCCAATTCAAGCAAGATTACACAATCACGCAAGTATTCGGATCTGGCTTGCCTGCCGAATTGAAGCTGGTCAATAAAGGTATGGATCCGGTCAAAGCGCACGAAGCCGTCAACGCTATGTCCGACCACATGAGAGGACTTTACTTGGAAGGCGACCCACACGTGCATTCGTTGGTCGGACCAAAAACCGAAGGCTTCTTGCCACAAATGAAAGAAAGAGTTGTCGCTGCGCGCACTTCCGTTCAACGCGGAGCTGTCGATCTGGTCGGTCGCCAGACAGAGATGAGATGGTGGGCCTCCCGTAATGCCGCCATGCTTTCAGCCGGCGCGGGTACAGCTTTGCTTCCTGACGGTGACATGTCAATGCCCAAGCGTTTGAAGTCGCAAATCAATGCCAGTGAGTTGATGGCGGCCGAACAACAGCGCAAAGCCATGCTTGAAGGGAAACGTTAGAGTCGGGCGAAAAACCGAAATATTTTCAACCAGCGCTTCCGGGCGAGACAGTCACGTTATCCTGTAATATGTGAACTGACCTGCCTCACGGAGTTAATGCATTGATAAAACGGCGCCTTCCTTCCGTTGTTGCCGCGCTAGTCGCACTTTCTACCACCTTTTGGAATCCCACACAGGTAACCGCTCAACAGTGGTACAACCCTGACTCGCCTGGCACAAACAAAAGACAGGCTCAAGGCGACTATCAAAAAGGGATGCAATCCTTTTCTATTGGTGACTATGTCACTGCCGTCGGCTACCTGAAGAAAGCTCAAAACAATGACGCCGGCAATAAGCAAATTATTCATATGCTGGCTCTGGCATACGCCGAATCCGGCGACACTTATAATGCGATGCTGCAATTTGGTGCCGCTCTTTCGCTCGACTACAACTATGTCGAGTGTCGAAATAATTACGGCATGTTTTTGAAAAAAACTGGAAAAATTCAAGAAGCTCAAAAGGCTTTTGAAGAAACCATCAAGATCAATCCTAAGTACGCAGACGCGCATTATCACTTAGGTGAGATGCTGCGCGAGAAAGGCGATCTCGATAACGCCATTGAATGTTTTCACGCTGCCATTAGAGCCAATCCGAATTATTTTGAAGCACTGCAAGATCTTGGTCTGGCTATGTACGATAAATATTCGTCCGGACTTTGCGATATTTCCGAATCGCTGGAGAAACTGCAACAGGCAGCCCAACTCATTCCCGACAATCCGATGATTCATTATTATTTGGGAAATATTTATTGCTCACAGTCTCAATTCGATCAAGCAGAAGCTGGCTATAGAAAAGCACTGCAATGTGATCCAAAATTTTCTGCCGCCCATTTTGAATTCGGAAAACTGCGCTACTACCGCGGCGACGTTGACCGCTGCATTTTAGAAATGCGTGAAGCTGAGAAAATAAATCCTGTTTATACGGATGGAAAGAAATATCCAAAAGTCGACCCGCAAAAAATAAACGAATATAAGGGAGCAGCTTTTGAAGTAAAAGGCCTCCTAATCGAATCTGTCGATAGCCTCAAAGAAGCAGCGTCCATGCAGCGTAACAACGCTGAGACATTGAAGAAAATTACCGCATTGGAAAAAGCTTTGCGAGCTGGAACGCGCCGAAAGAAGGGCGAAATTTATGACATGGACGAATTGCAAGCACTCGTAAAACGCGGTGTCGGCTCGATTGAAGAGGGCGACTATGATGGTGCTAAGAAAACATTCGGACGCGTTTTGGAAATGAACCCGGAGTGCTACGAAGGTGTCCAACACCTGGGCGAACTCGCTGAAATATCTGGCGACCTCAATGGTGCCATGACCAAATATCAACAAGCACAACTTCTAAAGCCTCAATTCGATGGTGCACTGTTCAATCTCGGCGTCGTTTTAGAGAAGATGAATCTGCCCGGTGACGCCGGCATGATGTACCAGCGCTTCCATGAATTAGCAGGCAAGTATCCATATGACCCTAGACACGTCGTCGCCATTATGCAAGGCGAAGTACGGCGCAAAGAGCGCGATTTTCAAATAAAGAAACGTGGCTACTAGGCTAAGGCTATCGCGCTTCCGTTTCAATATTGCTCGAAAGGGATTCGATTTCAGCCGGACTCCAGGCTCTGAGAGAAAGTTTCGGAGGGCGAGCTAGATTTATCTGTCTAAAGTACTTAATACTTTGGGGTGTAATTGGGCATTCTGCTGCATCTATAAATCTCAAATTCCTAA
>JACMKL010000514.1 GCA_014380105.1 Candidatus Melainabacteria bacterium | reverse complement strand
TGGCAGAAGCAAAACGCCGGATGGAGGAAGAAACTTACAGAGTGAAAGAAGAGCATCGCATTACGCAGATGATCTTGAAAAACGCTCCAGTCGGCATTGTCCATGTAGGAAATGACTATTCTATTCGCGAAGTCAACGCAGCGATCGCAGAGCATTTTGGACTTGCGATCAATGATTTATTGCACAAGAATATTTTCGAAGCATTACCCTGGCTCCCGAAAGAACCATTCAGGAATGCTCTCGAAGATGGCGAGCGCTATTTCGAGCGAGAATTCAGCGTGGGCGATCCTCATGAAGATTCTGAAAGCAGCGCGGGTGCAAAGAGCAATGGCGATAATTCAAAAAATGACAGTCGTGACGGAATTGGCCCAGGTGGCGAAGTTGACTCTCAATCAGCCGACTCAACAGCCTCTGCATCCGATTCAAGAAATAACTTCGCACAAAAATCTGGACACTTCGACATCGCTATTTGGCCAGTAGAAAGCGAAAATCACACCATTATTGGTGCAGTATTGATTGCAGTGGATGTTGCAGAAAGGGTGCGCCTGGCTCAACAGCGCGAAGATTTTGTAGCCACTCTCACTCACGACCTGCAGACACCAGTGATTGCAACAGATAGAGCTATTGAGTTATTGCTAAATTCAGCAGGCAAACATCTCGAAGAATCTCACCTGATGTTGGTCAAAAAATTGCGAGCGAACAATAGTAATTTGCTGCACATGATCCAACAACTATTGGACGTTTACAGATACGAAGCAGGTGCGCAGGTTCATTATTTCGATACCGTAAATCTCGGACTAACCGTTGAATCTTGTGTCGACAGTGTTTCTGCAATCATCAAAGATCATGATTTAACAGTAGAAACAGATTTGCCTACAAACTTGAAGAAAATTTGGGCGGACCATCCTGCCGTCAGGCGAGTTCTAATCAACCTCTTGGAAAACGCCATCAAATACACTCCTCGCCACAGCAAAATTACGATCGGAGCGCGAAATTTGCCGACTTGCGTTCTGTTAAGCATAAGTAATCCTGGTTCCGGCATTCAGCAAGAAGACATTCCACTGCTTTTTCAGCGTTACTGGCATAAGTCCCAAGAGAAGACTTACAAGCCTAGTAGCGGGCTTGGGCTTTATTTGTGCAAACAAATTGTCGAAGCGCATGGAGGAGAAATCTGGTGTGAGAGTGAACAAAATCAGATGACGACTTTTTACGTGAAGTTGCCATTCCTGAAACTTGAGGGCAAGGACAAACGTCACATCAAAGGCAAAGTCGCCAGTGCCAATTAGGAAAACCTCTTGGAAACAAAGCAATCGCTCACGAGATAGGGTTGAAAAATGCAAAATTCAAACGAGTCCACCATCCGTATAGTCATCGTAGAAGACCACGAGTTCACTCGTATGGGATTGAAGATGGGGTTGGAGCAAATTCCAGGATTAGTTGTTATCGCTGAATGCGAAGACGGACGCAATGCCTACAACACGGTTATCGAGCACAAACCCGATGTCGTCTTGATGGACATTGAGCTGCCCCGGATGAATGGCATTGATGCTACAAGAAAAATTCGCGCCGAATTGCCAGACACACGAGTAATTATGCTGACGTCACATTCAAGTGACCAAGAAATCTTTGCTGCTCTCGGTGCTGGCGCCAATGGGTATTGTCTGAAGAATATTTCAAGCGCTCAACTAGCCAATGTTGTGCGAAGCGTTGCCGAAGGAGCTGTATGGCTAGATCCGGGCATTGCTAATCGCGTGCTCTGTGCATATGCTTCAGGAACGACACCGGCAGGGGTGGTGCCAAACGGTGGGTCACCTGCTCCAACCAACATTCGCACTCGCACAAAAGAAAAGGGCAACACCAGATTATCACCACGTGAAATCGAAGTTCTGAGATTGGTGGCACAAGGTCTGAGTAATCAGAAAATCGCTGACCAACTCGAATTAGGATTAGAGACAGTAAAAACTCATATGCGTCATATCATGGAAAAACTGACCGTCTCAGACCGAACAGAAGCAGCGGTGAAAGCTATGCGCGAAGGACTGTTCTAGTTCGACTTATTTTATGACCGTCATCATGCAGAATATCTCTTTGCCTTTGCGTGATTCAACTGAATCCGGCGGCTCAAAAACGATATCGAAAGAAAAAATATCTTTAAATACAGCAAAAATGTCATCGTTAGTGGTTGAGAAGGGTGCACCACCGCCTTTCCGCTCAACGAGCCAGAACAACGATATGAATTTACCGTTTGGCTTCAAGAGATCACGTACCACCATCGCGTACTGACGGCGGCGCGATGGATGTATTGAACAAAAGAAAGTGTGATCGAGAACGTAGTCAAAATAGTTATCGTAATCATGCATGTCGAAAACGTCTTTATTGAGCACAAAGCCTTTCGAATTGAGCACGCCTGCTTGAGTGAATTTTTCGGTCGTAGCTTTTAGCGCCGACGGGGCAAAATCGATAGCGGAAACTTCAAAGCCTCTGCTTGCAAAAAGCATGGAGTCATGGCCAGTGCCACATCCAGGAACTGCGATGCGACCGGGCGGGACTTTATATGGTGAATCGAGAAAGGTCTTCAGCGGCGGCGAATAAGCATTGAGCTCCCAGGGCGTGCGTTTCACACGGTACAGGGTTTCCCAGTACTCTTGCTCGTCTACAGTCGGTCGCTTATTTATGTCAGCCGTCATGGGGCGCCAATGCCTTCTACAGGCAAATTTAGTCTCAAGATTTAAGGATAAACTCTGACATTCAATATGCCTAGCAATTATTCTTTTAGATTCGAGAAGGTAAGAACTGTGCCACTTATCGCAGGTTACAGCATCTTAATGTTTTCCGCTCGAAGCTGTTTAAGGGCAATTTTCAGACTGAATTAGCAGGTTTTATTGCTGTGCTTCAACTTTTTCGAGGAGAAGCTGAATCAGGCTTCCTTTTCCAAAACACCTTCGAGAAGACCGACTTTCCTCTCATTTAAGCTTCGTCCAAGGTTGGCAGCGCGAGTACCAAAATCAGGACCCACCACCAAACCAAGACCGAGCTTGGGAGAAGCGCCTTGATTTTGACTTTGTTTCTTTTGAAAATCTGAAAACCATGAAATTCCTTCTTCTGTCCGATCTATCCAGGATAACGATTTAAAACCACTCTCCGTCAGTACCGAAAGCATTGCATCTGGTGTCAGCAAAAAACTCGTCTCCGGCCCATCAGACCAGGGGACAGGAAAATAGACGCTACCCTCACCAGCAACAACATCGTAAAAAGCGAATTGTCCACCGATTTTGAGAACACGAAAAATCTCAGAATAAAGTTGTGTTTTGTTTTGAATATTCATAGCTACATGCTGAGTCCAGACAATGTCGAAACTGCAATCGTCATATGGAAGTGCTAATGCGTTTGCGCACTGAAACGAAACCATCTCGCTGAGTCCAACGCGCTCACTGAGGTATTTTGCGGCATTAACATAACTTTGCGTCAGGTCTATTCCGCAAACATGGCATCCGAAGGTTGAGGCGAGATAACGTGCTGGTCCTCCAAGTCCGGAACCAATGTCTAAAATTTTGCTTTCAGATGTAATAGTGAGAGCGTTAGCTAATTCTTTAGTTGCTTGAATGCCGCGAGAATGAAAATGATCAAGTGGTGCGAGGTCCCTAATTGAGAGAGGATTATTACCAAAACCAGCCTTCGAAAGGGCTTCACGTAGCAATTCCACCAGATTTGAACGCTCATAACTATGTTTGATAAGGTCATGTGCGTCCATAAGATTTATCCCCTTTCAGGAGTGGATTTAGTGAAAATCGCGAGATGGCAATATTGGATCGCCAGAGAGAGCGGGCAGAACAGAAATTTCCTGCGCAAGAATATTAGCAACACCCTCTTCCAATTGAAGTTTGCCACGCACCATTATGAAAGACGAATACATGATTGTCTTGCGAAATTGTGTGAAGATTTGCGGGCTGACAATTATATTGGCGACACCAGTTTCATCTTCAATGGTGATGAAAGCGAAGCCTTTGGCTGTTTCTGGTCTTTGTCTGCAAATTATTCCACCAGCGACTTGAGTGACTTTACCGTGCTCTCCTACATTTAGATCAGTGCAAGACTTGATTTGATTTGTTAATGCCCATGATCGATAAAATGTCATTGGATGTGGACCTGTCGATAATCCTAGCGTTCGGAAGTCTGCAACCATCTCTTCCAAATCATTCATCTCTTGCACTTCCTCTCTTTCTGGTTCTTGTTTCTTTAGCAAATCAAGTAAAGGTGTGTCAGGTTTTTTTTGAAGTCGAGATAAAACTTCCCACAAAGCTTTTCGACGACCAGGAAACAAACTTTCGAAAGCTCCAGCTCTGGCTAGCATTTTCATATCACTGGGTCCTAAGCCACTTCTTTCAATTACGTCTTCAACTGAGGTAAATTTGCCCCCTGTGGCAAATGCAGACTTCAAATTCTCCATGGCTTTATTTCCTAATCCATGAACAAAACGAAGTCCCAGTCTTAATGCCAATTTTATAGAGATATCTTTGTTTGGGGAGAAATAAGTTCCAAACGGTTGTTTGTTGTCGACGACTTCAATTGTGCAATCCCAGTCACTGATTGACAAATCTACATCACGCACTTCAACACCATGATTCATGGCGTCACGAATTAAAGTGGCGGGACTATAAAAACCCATTGGTTGTGCATTTAAAATTGCACAGAAAAATTCAGTTGGAAAATAGCGCTTCAAATATGCAGAGGCAAAAACAAGAAGTGAAAATGATGCAGCATGACTTTCAGGAAAACCATAATTAGAAAATGCTCGCAATTGATGAGTGATCGTTTCGATACCTTCATCCGAAAATCCATTTTTCTTCATACCGGCAGCCAGATCAACACATAGTGAATTCATTTTCTCAAGCGAACGTTTGTGACTCATCACGCGCCTGAGCTGATCTGCTTGAGCAGGAGTGAAATTAGCGGCAACCACCGCCAATTTCATGCCTTGCTCTTGAAACAAAGGCACTCCCAATGTTCGCTTTAAAATTGGCTCTAACATTGGATGCAAATATGTTACTTTCTCTTCGCCTCGTCGTCTGCGCAAGTATGGATGGACAATATTTCCTTGAATTGGACCTGGTCTTACAATTGCTATCGAGACGATAATGTCGTAGAAACAATTAGGTTTGATTCGAGGCAAAATATTCATCTGTGCCCGGGATTCAACCTGAAAGACCCCTACAGTATCAGCCTTGGTTAGCATTTCATAAATTTTAGGATCAGTCATATTCAGACGACCAATATCAATATCGAGTCCACGATATTTGAGGACGTGTTTCAAACCTTCTTGAATTAGGGTCAGAATTCCCAGTCCAAGTAAATCAATTTTGATCAATCCCATCAAATCAATATCGTCTTTATCCCATTGAATTACGGTGCGGGCATCCATTGATGCGGGCTCAATCGGGACCACTTCACCTAATGCATCTCCACAAAGCACAAACCCACCTACGTGAATGGAGCGATGCCTTGGTAATTGATGAAGCCCTGCCACCACTTTTATTAATTGCTTTACTCGTTTATCTTCGGTATCTAGTCCTGCCCGTTTGGCACCACCTTCTTGAAGATTTAGTGCGGCTTCCCTTGCTTCCATGTGTCGAGCTTCTCTAGATAAAGCATCAGCTTGTTCTTGAGAAAAGCCAAGCACCCTGGCCGCATCGCGAACAGCAGAACGACCACGGTACGAAATTACTTCACAGACCATGGCAGCATGTTCGCGACCATATTTTTCGTAGACATATTGAAGAACCTTTTCTCTCTCTTGATGTGCAATATCAAGGTCGATATCTGGCGGCTCGTTTCGGCCTGAAGAAAGAAATCTTTCAAACAATAAATCCATTGCAATCGGATCAACGGCAGTAATCATCAAGCAATAACATACCGCCGAATTAGCAGCAGAGCCTCGTCCCTGGACTGCAATATTACTCTCGCGTGAGAATCTAACTATGTCCCACATGATCAAAAAATATGGAGCCAGTCCCAGACTTGTTATCATGGAAAGTTCATGATTAATCTGACGCAAATGCTTATCTGTTATTTCCGGATATCGATTGCGAGCCCCTTCCCAAACTAGTTTTTCTAAAAGTCCGTTTGGTGTGGTGCCTGGTTCGAGATCATAGGCAGGCAATGGAGGCTTAAAAGCACCAAGACGAAATTGGCATCGTTCTGCAATCTTGATTGTGTTCTTTAAACCAGTAAGATCGTGCCTCCAGAGATGTTCCATTTCTGTTGGAGACTTCATATAGAAGCTTCCATTGGGTCTCAGTCTGCGACCAGCACTTGAAAGGGTGACATTATGCTTGAGACAAGTCAAAACATCGTGTACAGCTCGTCCATCAGGAGCTGCATAATGAACATTGTTTGTCACTACCCATGGTATTGACATAGAGGCTGACAATTCAAGTAAACGCTTTGCGATTACGGCTTCTTGGTTGGAGAAGTGATTCCATAATTCAATGTAAAAACGCTCACCGAATATTTCGTGCAATCGACCTGCAACATCCCTGGCTTGCTCAAAATCATTCGAGAAAAGTGAACTGGGGATTCGTCCATGAGGACAGCCGGATAGGGCGACCAAACCAGCTGAGCGTTTATCTAATTGATCATATAGAACACGAGGAGAGCCTCTCTGCGCGCCCATCCGTGCTTGTGTAATTAAATAGCTGAGATTCTTATATCCTCTTTCATTTTCGACAAGCAAAATCAAATGCGAGTCATCCTCAAGGGTCAACTCACATCCGATAATTGCAGGCAACTGAAGTTCTCTGGCAGCATAAGCAAACCTGACGATGCCACCAAAGTCATCGTGGTCAGTTATAGCAAGCGCAGATAGCCCCACTTCTTTTGCCCGAATCGCGAGATCTTCCGGGTTGGATGCTCCATCCAAAAATGAAAAGGACGAATGGCAATGCAACTCGGCATATCGTTGATATCCAGGTTTCACGGCAGCTATGTTTATGTATTATTTTGGGATCTACCAGATATCGCTCAATATACCATACTTTTGTACGGCTTGGCAATAACTAGCGTTAGTCCGTCTTTGTTTCAGTTGATTTTGTCTCAATAGTCTGCGCTTCAACGCCATCTTTATCTTTGACAGTGGTCTCCACTGTTTTCTCATTTTTGACTTTGCGCTTCGCTTCGACACGCAGTTTTCCTGGTCTGCCGAACATCAAGTGCAGCAGCGGATTACGCTTGTCCAAAATTTGATTGACTTGTTTCGTGACTGTGTTTACGTTATCCAAAGCTTCGCGAGTTTTACCAAGGGTCCCTCGAAGATCGCTTCCAAACTCAGGACTATTGACAATCTTCTCAACTTTCGACATTGTATTTTTCGCATCGACCATTATGCTTTTCAGGTCGCCGCGAACTTCCTTGTCCTCTACCAGTCTCTCAAACGCTTCTACCCCCTTCTGAACATGAAGAGTCGCGTCATTCAAGCGTTCAAGAGAACTCACCACGTCTGCTCTAAGTTCTTTATCTGAGAGCAAGCTATTCACATCTTTCATTGTTGCTTGAATGGTGTCAGCAACCTGACGAGCTTTCTCTGCAGTCTCGCGCAGATCGGTTGTGAATTTCGGATCGTTGATGATTTTATTCAAGCGCTTGGAGGTTCCACGCATCTCAACAGCTAGCAATGACACTTTGTCTTCCATCTTGATAGTGCTGGCTGCAACCGGCTGAAACTTTTTACTCAGTACAGAAATATTTTCCGTGGCAACAGATATGTTGTGCGCATCCCTTTTAAGCCCATCTTGAATTTTGTCAAAATCAAGCTTGCTCAAAGATGTCGTCAAATTGTCGATAACAATTTCCGGTCTACCTGGGTCACTCCCAGTGATATCCATAGACTGATCGAGCACCGGCGGTGGTGGCTGACCTTCGATAGTGTGCGGAAGAGTAATATCGATGTATTTAACACCGACAACGTTGTTGCTCAAAATTCTGAAAGTCGAACCGACAGGGATAGTTATTTTCGAGACATTGATCTGCATGTTGACATACACCAAATCTTTGCCTTTCAGGTAAACGCTTTCAACAGATCCTACTCTCACACCGTTAACCAAAATCGGCGCATTATCATTCAACGCTGCCACTTCGTGGAAATGCACAGAGAAGCGCTGTTGTGGATTGAACGGATTGATTGATTTAAACCACAACCAGGCTCCGATCAAAACCACCACTGAGATCAAGAAAAAGATTCCAGTACGCCCATCAGCAAGTGATGAATTGGATGATCTAGATAGAGGCTCATCTGACATTTGCGTCATTCCTTAACTACCAAGCGGATACATTAACCAAGTACAAACCAAGTTTGCAATTACTGCATAAATGAACATGACCGACACCGCGTGTGAAGCAGTTGTACCGCCGTCATCCTCAGAATATAACCCAACTGCACTCCCTACGATGACTGCACAGATCGGATTTAGAAAAATCAATTTTACGAAATAGCATACGATGTCTTTGAGCTTGATTGTTACTCGTGCAATTTCTAGAAACTCCTCAGAAGAGCTGACCCCAAGTGATGGAGAATAAAGGGCCGCTGTTGCAAAGCCAAACACAAGACCGTAAGCAGCAAGTGGAATTGCCATCAATAAGCCGGCAATCAGTCTGGGGAAAACAAAAATTTCTACGAAATCGCGAGAGCCTTTGCTTTCAACATATTGCTTTGCATCATAAGCAAGCAGAGTACAAACGCGAGCGGCCCAGAAAATACTGACTGTCAAAGGTCCCAGCTCGCGCAACAAACCAATTGAAATTACAGCACCGGAAGTATCTTGGGCACCATACCTAGTTGTCTCGAGCACTGACTCAATAGTCAGAGCCAGCGAAATGAAAATCGCTGAAATTATAATCAGAGGTAGCGAACGAGGTCCGAGCCAACGACACAGGCGGCGAAACTCCTTGTGATCGATTGCGGCGTAGCACGAAGGGCGAAACAGGCACGGCAGAAGACGCGCCAGAATACCCAGCGGATGAAAGAGACTAAGGAGATATTGATCAGACGGTAAAGCGTCTAAAATTTTGCGCATTGAATCTTCGGCAACCCGGTCTATCGCCCAATAACCTACCAGACTTGGCAACCGCTATTCAAGCAAGCTAGCCAGATATTGGTAATTTTGAAGTTATTGAACCCCAACAGGGGAGATGATGGTGGCGTTGCAAAGTTCCACTTTAGCGGTCATTAAAGTGCTTGGAAGAATTGCGTCGAGCCTCTCTATCACGTGTGCGTTTGACGAAGAAGCTGCTGTCATCGGGCATATGCCTATTTTTGACTGCCGTAATAACAGCGTTCTTTTGTGCTTCGGTGAGCGCATTAAGCTGCGTCAGATATTGTTTTTCTGCTTTGATGAAAGCTTCTTCAGCCTTCGAATTAAAGTCACCATCTGCAACCATTACTTTCTTCTGTGCGTTCAATTCGATCGCCGAGGCAATCAATCCAGCCTGGTACTCATCTAAGCGAAGATAACCCTGGTCGCAAAGTTTGTCGAGAAGGCGAATTTTATTTTCAGAGGGAAGTCTGTCAACGGCTTCCATAAGAGTTTTTATAGATTTGACCTGTTCATTGCGGTCACCAATTCCAGCAATTGCTTCCTTATTCCAGCGAGTCTTCGAATTCTCCGCTAATTCGCCCAGTGATTTTTCGAGCTGATCAGAATTGATCAAGCCAGCGACCCATTTCTGACGGACCAGCGAAATATCTTTTCCTGTGTTCGATACTGCATCAAATCTTTGCTGTTCGCGCTTAGACAGAGCTTTTTCCGCTTCCTTTGGGGAGAGGCTGGCAACATATAAATCTGAAATTGTAATTCCTTCTTCGCCTTCTTTTCCATGGTCGGCGTTCTTCCACCAGGTGCTGTCTACGCTAACTCTGCGAGGCAATCCGTTATCGATATCAGTAATGTTTATGAAATGCCATGCTCCTTTTCCACCATCAATGTTGATTGGAGAATCTTTCCAAAGAGGCTCATTACCGGTATGAACAAACAAAATTACTGGAAGCGAACCATTCTTCTTTGCACTCACAATCGCTTTTTCCAACTCAGTTTCATCGGTAAAGACTTTGCCTATCTCGCGAGGATCGTGCTTGTCTGCGCGCCATAAGACAATATCTTTATCTGCACGTCCACTGACAATGTGGTTGATTCGCAAGACTTGATCTACTTGCAGTCCGCCAAAGTTCTTTTCCACCGGCGGATGCTGCGAGTAATCAATTACAACTTCTCCACTACTGCTACCTTCTTTGGGCTTATTCATTTGACGATAGGCGATTGAACCGGGCACCATACCCGGTGCTGTGTTTAAAGCCAGGTTAATAGCCGCTACTTGAAATAATTCGCTGGCGTGGCTTCTTTGCCCGTTTTTCATTTCAGTTTTTTTGGAAGTGTCGTGTGGCTGAACATCAATTGGCAGTGACACACCACGAGGAGTCATCACTTCACCAGTCAGTGCAGCATCAGCAACGAGTTTTGCAGCCTTTTCTGGAGAGCGCCAATATGTTCTGACTTCTACGACCGCGGCGCCACAGGTCCCATGCTCGCCTTGATCGAT
>JACMKL010000513.1 GCA_014380105.1 Candidatus Melainabacteria bacterium | reverse complement strand
TATCCGGTCGAAGTCGATACTAGCGAATTCATGAAGTCCGGTGGCAGCGCTTTTTGTCTCAAAATGATGATTTACTGAGACCTGTCGACTGTCAAAAATAACAATATGGTACTCGAAGCTTGATTGTGTTGGATAATCACTAGTGATGAGCCGCTCTATAAAAAGCTTCCCACACACAAATTGGACCGTGCGCCTTGCACGAGTTACAGCTCTATGCGCTGCAACACTTCTAGTGATGACCTGGACTGGTCAGCATGCAGTAGCTGAAACGCCTTATGACACCGGCGTAAAACTCTTTAAGGAAGGCAAATTTGCCCTTGCTCTAGCCTCGTTTGCTGCCGCTGAAGCTGGTGGGAAGCGCGATGCCAATATTTACTACTACGAAGCGCTCTGCAACCATCAGCTGCGCGATTATGTAAAAGCGCGCCAGAGATACGAATACATTCTTTCCAAATTTCCAACTTCTGATGCAGCTATTCTCGCCCGGCAAGCGCTCGGACAGCATGAGCAAAAGCCTGATGTCACGGTTAAGGCGTCGGACAATGAGGAGCCCGAAACCACAACCATCCCATTTTCGCGCTATCCAACCGGTTCTCACATATTTGTGAGAGTACTGGTCAATGGTGAGCCTGTAGTGGTCATGCTAGATACTGGAGCCTCTGTCACCGTTTTTCCTCAGTCGGTTTTAGACAAAAATGGTATCAAGACAAAGAGTATAAAGAATGCAGTAAGGATGGAAGGCGTTGGTGGTGAAACATCCGCAGCGGCAACGCGTTTGAATATTCAATTTGGCGAGATAAATCAAATGATTGCTGCAGTCATTCAAGACGACGCAATTAAGGGCTCTGCTGCGGACTATCCACTATTGGGACAGTCCTTTCTCAGCTACTTTAATTACGAGATCAATTATCGATCAAACACTGTAAAACTCACACGCATTAAGCCATCCGCAGCTTCTGCGACTGCACCAAAGAGGGCAGTCGCAACATCTTCTCGTGATCCAAATGTCGTGCCTTTCACCAGGGATGGTGGCAACTTGTCTGTCGTTGTTAAAGTGAATGGTCGCGAGTGTGACATGATTTTTGATACTGGTGCTGCAAACATCAACTTTTCCGATAAGAGTATTTCTGGATTGGGTTTAAACGTACCGGTCAACGCGCGACGCCAAAATTCAATGGGTGTAGGCGGCAGCCGCGAAGGATATGGATTTGTTCTTGATGAAGTGCAGTTTGGTCCCATCGTCCGACATAAGGTGAGAGCCAGTATGGCGACCTATTCAGGCATCAACAAGCCTTTGCTTGGCTATTCCTTTCTTGAAGGAACCGTTTTTACAGTCGATAACGAAAAGCGTGTCATTCGCTTTTCTGAATAGCGGAAGTCAGCAGTTTTTCCAGCTAGCACAACTAATTCCTACGCATGCCACCATATTGTTGGTTGAGATTCGCAACAGAGTTTGAGCTGTAGATTTGATTGATCGCGCTAATATCTTGCGGTGACAATTGCGGCTGCTGCGCGCGCGAAGTGACTGCGTACATGATGTCTGCCGGATTCGGAGAATGCCCTTGAATGCCTATGGCGTGACCGATTTCATGAAGGGCAACTTTCTTAATTTCAATGTCACTGAAAGAATTTCCACCGACTTGCGTTAGCAGATTTATGTGGGCGTGGCTAATCGACACGTCACCCGTGCGACCGTTATAGCTGGTAGTCGTAATCGTGTTTCCAGCTTCAAACACTTCTTGATTGCCAGAGACTGTGTCGGACCATGCTAGCGTGATGTCAGCGTGATTCGGATTTGAGACTAATTGGAATTGTAATTTGCCATTCGAGGCATCAGACCATTCATTCAAAGCCTCCATCGCCAATTCCGGAAACACAGGACGGAACCCATCTATACCGCGCCCGGAATCTATATAGACTGCCAGTGGAAGTTTTTGCGGCGACCAGCGTGCCACCATCGTGCGCGGTACTGGTCTGGAAAATTGAAAATTATTGGCAGCGCTATTAAATGGATACGACCTCTGATACTGCTGGCGGTCGGAATAATAGGCTTGATTGCCTTGGGTACTGCGTGTTTCGGTTCTGTGGTTTTTGTCGACACACGCATTAGCGTTCGGTGCAAAGCTCGCGGAGCAATAAGCGCTAAGCAGAGCAACCGCCGCAAAGGCGATCCCACGTTTTTTCATATTTCGCAGTCCTTCAAGTAGATGCAGCGAGTCTAAGCCGCTTTCACAGCGTACACGTGAATCCAACAGACGCAGAGTCTGGCATTTTGTTTCTGAACGCTGAAAATATTTTGAAAGTCCTTCAGCTTGAGGCTTTTGGGGGCTCTAGCCGGCGGTCAGTTTCACAAACTTGCGACGACCAACTTGTAGGACCAATTCTTCGCCAGCTTTCACTGAAATTTCTTGGTTTGGTTCTTTAACTTGTTCGCCATCGATACGAACGCCGCCTTCTTGCACGAGTCTTTTTGACTCGCTGGTGGTCGGGCAAAGTTTTGATTCAAACATGATCTTAAACAGCGCAGTTGGTGCTGCCACCACATACGATGGCATATCGGTAGGGATTTGTTTTTCGCTATGGACGCGCTTCCATTCTTCAAGTGCGGCAGCTGCTGCTAGTTCACCATGGTATTGAAGAACAAGCTGATATCCCAATTTCTCTTTGGCGTCCTTGGGGTTTCCACCCTTCTCTAATGTTGCCTTAATTTCGTCAATCTCAGCACCGCTCAAACTCGAAGTCAAATCAAAGTATTTGATGATTAATTCGTCGGGAATACGCATGCACTTGCCGAACATGTCGGTGGACGTATCTTTCAACGCAATGTAATTGTTGTAGGACTTGGACATTTTTTTGACGCCATCAGTGCCTTCCAAGAGGGGCAGAAGCATCGCCATTTGCGCTTCAATTCCGTAGGACGGCTGAAGTTCGCGACCCTGGAGGATGTTGAAGCGTTGGTCTGTTCCGCCGAGTTCGATATCAGACTTAATGGCAACAGAATCATAGGCTTGCAAGAGTGGGTAGAAAAGTTCGTGGAAAGAAACTGGCAGCTGCTTGTCGAGGCGGTCTCCGAAAGCTTCTTTGGCCAGAAGTTGATTGGCGGTTACCATACTCGCCAACTTAATCACTTCCTTCATAGTCAGAGGTGTGAGCCAGTCGGAATTGTTGGTCATCTCGACTTTCTCTAAGTCCAGAATAAGTTCGATTTGAGCAAGGTAAGTTTCGGCGTTTTTAGCGACGTCCTCGGCAGTCAGTGGTGGACGAGCGGCATTGCGACCAGATGGGTCGCCAATCTGGGCTGTAAATCCGCCAATAATCAAGACGACCTGGTGCCCGTATTCCTGAAAGCGCTTTAGTTTTCTCAGGATGACGGCGTGACCGACGTGCATATCGCTGGCGGTCGGATCGACGCCCAGCTTCACTCGCAATGGTCTGCCTGCTTTACGCGCGGCATGAATGCGTTTTGCCAGGCCAATCGCCCCTTCCGGCAATACCTCGCAACCGCGGCAGAGTTCGTTCGCTTCGGCAATGATGTCTGCCGGAATTTCTTCGCGCTTTTCTGGTGTTTCTCCAGCACAAGCCTGTTCTTTCAACATTTCACTATTCCCAGACATCATGAATCCTCAGCCGTCGCCGGTCCCTTTAGGTAGCTAAGAATCTTAGCATGGACACCTACTTTGCTTGTCCAGGAGTATCGCCTGAGCTAAGATGCATGGTTCGGGTTTTGATGAAGAGCCCGGTCGTCGCCTGCGTGCGAAAGACCGGTAAAAGGAGCTAAACAGCACATGGCGAGCCAGTATTGCCCACAAGATATCGAAGAAAAGTGGCAAGTGGAATGGGAGAAGCAAGGCATCTACCAGGCTCATGACTTGGCTGATAAGCCTAAGTTTTACTCGCTGGTGATGTTTCCATACCCCTCTGGCGACCTCCACATGGGTCACATGCGGGTTTACACTATTTCTGACGTGATTTCGCGTCAACGTCGTATGCTTGGCTTCAACGTGCTCAACCCGATGGGCTGGGACGCTTTCGGGCTGCCGGCTGAAAACGCGGCAATGTCGCGTGGACTGCATCCGGATGATTGGACGCACAGCAATATCAAATTCATGCGTGACGAACAGCTCAAGAAGCTCGGCACCAGTTATGACTGGCGCCGCGAAGTAACGACATGCGATCAAGATTATTATCATTGGACGCAATGGATAATTCTCAAATTTTTTGAAAACGGCCTGGCTATACGCAAAGAGGCGCCTGTCAATTGGTGTCCACAATGTCAAACCGTGCTTGCCAACGAGCAAGTTGAAGATGGCGCCTGCTGGCGTCACCCGGAGACTCGCGTTGAACAAAAATTGATGAGTCAGTGGTTTTTGAATATCACTAAATACGCAGACCCGCTTCTTAATGACCTCGACAAGCTGGTCGGTTGGCCTGAGCGCGTGCGCATCATGCAACAAAACTGGATCGGAAAATCGGAAGGCGC